>JAHEZA010000095.1 GCA_023251335.1 Chitinophagaceae bacterium
CGGCAAAATAAAAATCTGTTTTATTTATTTGTTTACTGACGGCATGGTCTTTATTGATATGCAAAGAACGGAACTATTTCTTCCTGAACTTGTCGAATGAGGGTGCTGGTGTTATCTATTGTGCTCCACCCAAATCAAATCATCAACATCATATCCTGTTTTTTTTGCTACGGATAAATATTCATTCTTTATGTTATCAGGCATGGTTTTTTCCCGGGAAAGCAGCCAAAGGTATTTGTGATTTTTTCCTGCAACCAATGCATATTTATAAGCCTCATCAATCGCAATTACATTATATCCCGAATAAAAAGGCCCGAAAAAAGAAACCTTTAATTTAGCCACTGTATCTGCACCTGCAAATTTGGCTTTGCCTACCGCTGTTTGTTGTTTCTTCTTCTTAAAATTATAACCCTGGTTTATCACTTTAATTTTTCCGTTATTCTTAAGAGAATATTCTGCCGTAACATTATTTAAATTTTTTTCAAATTTGTAGTCAAGCCGTGCAATTTCAAACCATTTACCTAAATATTTTTTTTTGTCAAAATGGTGTACGGCCTTAACGCCCTTAGGAATCGTACGACAGGAATGTAATAGAAGTGAAGTTCCTGCTATGGCTACTAAGGCTACTGTAACTGTTTTCTTTCGGTTCATCAATTTACGAATTAGTGAGTAAAATAATGACTGCATTCTTTATGCCAAAATTTTCTCTTTGCCAATGACCGAGCCATGGGAGTCAGTGGTTAGCAATAATAAAGCGGGAAATTTTTATTATTGAATTATTAATCGACAGATTCAATAATTTTATCGAAATTATAACCCGCTCTCGCTAATGCACGCCTGGCTGATTCAATTGCAATGGGGGCCGGATTAGCAGGATGAACAGGTACCTCTTCCACATCAGGCAGTTGTTCCAGCAGTTCCTGCGTTTGCCCGTGCGTCAAAGCCTCACATACATCGTACAATCCTCCCGGTTCTTCTTCCGCCATATCGTGTCTTTCTAAAACATATCTTATCGCTTTTATTAAAGATAGAGTAGGGGGAGGCACCATTAATGCAGTCAGTGCGCCATGTTCCAGCCGAAATCTTGGAATGAGTGCTTGCATTAATTCCTGGTTCACTTTTTTCGCTGCAGGAAAGAGTGTTTTCTCTTCCATTTTAATATGATGTAATAATCCAGTTCGAAACTGATGATAATAATCCATTTTAATTTCGTCGGGTTGTTCAGTTGCTTTATTCAACAACTTTTCAAGGCGGTGATGATCGTTTGTGAAAAATTGATACAAAGGTTTGTTCATCGATTCTGTAAATTTAAATTGCTCATGTAACTTGAGATTCAAACAATAATTTATTCATTACAAATTTAAAATTTTTATAGTTAAATGTTTTACACAGCCTGGAAGATAATTTCTTTATGTTTCATATTTCTCTCACTGAACAAATCAAAACTTTCCATTAAATGGCGTTGATGATATTTCTTTTACGAAAGATGATGGGTTGTTCATCTCTGATTATCCCGCAATGAAGCAATCATTGTCCGCGCCGCTGCCTGTTAAAGACGCGGGGTTATGGCAAAGAATTATTTAAAACATCACAAACTCTTCCAACAAATTTTTTACACTAATTTAGCCGCTCAAATATTAATATGTCGCAGGTAAGGAAGCAAAGCATTATTTCTACCATTTTTGTTTACGGCGGATTTCTCATTGGCTTTTTCAGCACCTATCTTTTTACCAGGCAAGGCTCCGTATTCACTACGTCTGAATATGGCCTGACGAACATATTTATGGCAGTAGGCAACATTATGTTTGCCTTTGCAAATCTCGGCACGTTGGCGGTGGTTTACAAATTTTATCCTTATTATAACGACAATCTTTCCAAAAAGAAAAATGATCTTTTAACCTGGACGTTGTTGATAAGCATTCTTGGTTTCTGCTGTGTGATTGCAGCAGGCATTGTGTTTAAAAACCTTGTTATTCGAAAGTTTGGTGGTAATTCTCCTGAATTCATTAAATATTATTTTTGGGTTTTCCCTTTTGGTTTTTCCTTGCTTCTTTTTTCGATGTTTGAAGTTTTTGCATGGAACATTCGCAAATCTATTTTTACTACTTTCTTACGCGAGCTTTTTTTTAGGGCCATCACGCTGGTACTTATTTTTTTATTGACATTTAAATGGATCAGAAGTTTTGACACATTTATTAAGATGTACGCATTTAGTTATGGTGTGGTGGCATTGGTTCTATTGGTATATCTCATTTGGAAAAAAGAATTTTATATAACGTTTACCATTAGCCGCGTTACGAAAAAGTTTTATAAAAAAATGCTTTCGATGGCGTCGCTCATTTATGTCGGGAGCACCATTTATACGATTGCCTTGTTTATTGATCAAATCATAATCATGTCGCTGATGGGAACGGGCCCTGTCGGAATTTTTATGTTAGGATTTGTAGTATCCGGCCTGGTACAGGCGCCGCAAAGAGGGGCCGTGGCTGCATCCATACCGGTTTTGGCCAAAGCCTGGAAAGACAAAGATTACGAAAAAATCAATTTAATTTATCAACGTTCCGGTATTAACTTACTGATCGCTTCTTTGGGAATTTTTTTATTGATATGGCTCAATTATGTTGATGCGGTCCACACATTTAGACTGAAACCGGAATATCTTCAATCACAATGGATATTTTTCTTCCTGGGCCTGGCAAGAGTTGTTGATTTGGGAACCGGAGTTAATTCACAGATCATCGGTACGTCTACGTTTTGGCGTTTTGAATTTATTAGTGGAATGGTGCTGTTAACATTGGCTGTACCATTAAATTATTTTTTAGTGAAACATTATGGAATCATTGGAGCCGGATATTCAACACTCATTTCCTTATCAGTCTATAATTCAATACGCATTATTTTTTTAGAGAGAAAATTCAACATGCATCCCTTTAGTATGAAAACGGTTTATGCAATTTTTTTAGCTGCTTTAAGCTATTTCATTTGTTACTACGCATTTTATTACATTCATGGATTTTGGGCCATGGTACTTAGAAGCATTGTGTTTATTGCACTCTATGGTGGCTCAATTATTTATTTCGACCTCACGCCTGATGTATTGCCTGTATTGGGAAATATTAAAAAGAGAATCTATAGAAATAGGGATTGATAATGTCTTCCGTTGAAAATAGAAAAACTTGTTATTCGTTGCTTTACTACAAACTCAAAACTCCATTTTATCCGCTGTAGTAATTTTACGGCTATCCTTTTTTTGAAGATATAAAACCAGGGTCCTGTTTTTTTGATCTAAGGAAACAGGTAAATCGATGGCGAAATTGTTTTCGCCTTCGTCAAATTGATTGATCGTTTTAAAAACCCTGACTACATTATAATCGGTAAGTGTCGCGCCGCCGTTTTCACCAGCTTTTACCTGGGTTGTTATCTTATTTTCCAATATGGCAATATTTAAAAGCGAATTATTGACAGTTCCGGAAACATCAAAACTGATGTTTATTTTACCGTCATGCTCTTCCGCTTTTTTAATGGACAATGCCGCAGCGGGTGTTGCAGAAAATACTTTTTGCAACACAGCGGAGAGCTTGTTGGCATCGCTGCCTATCATTGCTTCCTGTCCGTTTATAACGAGCTGGGGCGTATATACATTTGATTTTAACGCAGATGCATACATGCGTTGTCTGTCGCTGTATTCTCGTGAACTGAATGGGTCTTTCCAGCCGAGCCTGTCCCAATAATCAACATGAAAGGAAAGAGGGATTACATTGGCTTTTGAAGTATAGCTACCGATAAGTTTATCTGCCGGTGGGCAACTGGAACAACCTTGCGAAGTGAATAATTCTAAAACGGCCATATTTTTATGGGCATCTTTAATCACAGATGAAATCGCTTCTTTCTTTGTGTCATTCGTTTTTACGGTAGTGGAAGAAGTACAGAACCACAAAAGAAAAACCGGAAGTGATAAGGCCATTCCATAAATGAGCTTTTTCATGAGAAAATATTTTAATAAAAGTACGTAGCTCTTTTAAGAAAAGTTTTCCGACAGACTTTATTTAACAAGAAAGCTAATCATATTTCACGCAAATGTTGTTAACAAAAAAGTAAAGCACTGACACAGTAAATCAACTTTCAAGAAACATTCTTATTCTTAAATGAAGGCTTAATAGGATTTTGCTGAAATATATTGCACATCAAGCCAAAAAGTTCCGGATGATTTTGTTGAAATAATTCAGGGCTGCTAAAGAAGTACTCTGAGGTGACGGCAAAGAATTCTGCATTGTTGGAAGCGCCGTAATAATTAATATCAGAATGCCCGCTTATGATGGTTTCTATGTTTTGATTGATTAACTCCAGCCATTGCGTGTTGTATTTTCTGTGGAGTAATGCTTCAGGCAAACCATCCACATCGCCATCTTCTTTATCAAGCAGGTGGACAAATTCGTGAATACCCGTATTCTCTTTTGAGGGCGTTGCCTGGAAACCATAATGTAGCGCAGGTTTCGACAAAATCATAATTCTTTGCAACGGTCCGTTTCCTATCATCCCCAATGTATTTTTCTCATAGCCCGGCACAAGAAATTCGCTTCGGTTGAAAGTGGCAGGGTAGAGGAGTACCATTTTCAGGTTGTAGTATTTCCATTTATCAAAACCAAATATTGGAATCACAGCGCTTGATGCGACGAGAAGTTTATCAGGAAATGTCACATCAGTATTTACACCTTCAATAGAAATATATCCTAAAAATTCTTTTACTTTTTCTTCAAATCTTGTTTTATTTTTTTCGTCAAGCTTATTGTAATAAGAGACATGCTGCGCCAAAAGTTTTTTGAAATTATCAGGAAGAATAACTTTTTTCCCGGGCTTTTTATATAAGATGAAAAAGACAATCAGAAGCGCCAGCGCAACAAGAACAATGATGGGGGCCATAGGTAATTTATTAACTGAAGAATCAGAAAAATGCAAGATAGGTTTCTTTTAATTCAACCGGCAGATCCATAAATAAATCTCTGTGATGCCTTCCTTTCTTCTTTACCGAAGTTTTATAAAAATAAAAATCCTGTTTAAAGGAATAGGAATTGTGTTTATTTGTGGCTTTACTGTTACCAGTTTAAAAATCTTCTTTCCCTGCAATTAGGTTTGCTTTCTTTTCTACTTCGTTCTTCATTTCATTTTTGAACACAACCAATTTTTCAGATAAAATTGGATCTGAAATTCCAAGAATCTCGGCTGCAAGTATTCCCGCATTTTTAGCAGCGTTAAGCGCAACAGTGGCTACCGGCACGCCATTGGGCATTTGCAAAATGGAAAGAATGGAATCCCATCCGTCTATAGAATTAGATGATTTTACCGGAACGCCTATTACAGGAAGTGTTGTCAAGGAAGCAATCATGCCCGGAAGATGTGCAGCGCCTCCGGCGCCGGCTATAATAATCTTTAACCCACGATCCATTGCTGAACTTGCATATTCTACCATTCGTAACGGTGTTCTGTGAGCAGAAACAATAGTAAGTTCATAAGGAACTTCGAATTGTTTTAAAATGTCAGCTGCAGCTTGCATTATTTTCAGATCGCTATCGCTTCCCATAATGATGCCAACAAGTGGCTTTATAACTTTTGCCATTTTTTAAATTATACGCGTAAAGATAATTGAAAAGCTGAAAGCCGAAGGAAAAAGCGAAACCCACAAAGCCAAGGCGATGCATTCAAACAGGAAAGTGCCTGTCGCCTGTTGTATTATTTGGATTTATTAAAGATTTATTACAATAGGTTGCTTTTTCAAATTCGCCTATATTGACGGAAAGGATAGGTATTTCCGGAAACATTTGATTTAGTCTTTCGATGATTTTTCTTGAAAGGATTTTTTTTTGTTCAACAGATCTCCCTTCCATTATATGTCCGAATATGTGCAAAAAATCTTTTTTACCATTGCCCAACTTATAATATTTGTAAGGACTAATACGCACTTTTATATCACCATTTGCAAAAAGCCCGGAAGCTTCTGCTACATCGTAAACAGCCTGCATAATTTCATCAGGTGTTCTATGAAGGAGGAGGTTTTCAGAACAGTCAATGACAAAATGTGGCATAGATGCTGTTGATTTTTGTTATTATTGTTAGGAATAAAAATATCAATCTTAAGATTTTAAGAACCTTACAGGCTGGTTTACAAATTTCCAATCTCACCAGTTAACAAGGCGATCGTGGTTTCTGCAAGTTTTCCTTGAAAAAGCGCGGTGTATAGTCTGTTTACCGCGTCATTATAGCTTGTTTGTATTTGCCGTAATTCTACCGAAGTGATGGCTAATTTTTTATACCGTTCTATGGCTATCTGAATATCTTCCATCTGCAACACAAAATTATTTTGTTCAAGCTCTATCGCTTTAAGTGCGTTGTTATAGCTTATATATGCATTTGTTAAATCAGTCTGCACATTATCTTTCGTTTGGGCTAAGGCAAGGGTTTGGTTTTTTATCTGGATATCATTGATATCTAATTGTCTTTTTACAAGATTGCCATTGAATATCGGAATCGAAATTCCGACCGCACCCGATGGGCCATATGTTTGATTGTACAATGTAAAACCTGCGCCGTTGCTGTTCTTATTAAAGTTATAAAATCCCTGAAGTACAACAGACGGAAGCCTTTCAGAATTTGTTTCTTTCTTCGTTTGAGTAAGAATAATCAGTTGGCTGTTAGCAAGAAGAATGTCCGGATTTTGGAGATTGATCTTATTTTGCAGTTCCTCAAAAGCGGGCAATGGATTTACTATTATAGTGTCTGCCACTCTAAAAGAGGTGTCAGATCTTTTGCCCATCAGGTTGCTTAACGTGGATTTTTCTACTGAGATTGAGTTTTCAAGATAGATTAAACTGGAACGTTGCGCATTGAGATCTACCTGGGCTTCCAATACTTCGTACTTGGCTCCGGTACCAATCTCAAAACGGCGCTGAGCCAGTGTGTAACGTGCATTGTATAAACGCATTTGCTCCAGCGTAGCATTCTTTTGTTCATTTAACGTAACAATTTGGTAGTAGGAGTTGATGACATTATATATGGTTTCATTAAGTTGTTTTTTGAAGGCGTATTCCCCATTTCTTTCTAATTCTTCCAGCTTCTTTTTAGTAGCAAACATTTTAAATCCATCGAATACAGTCCAATTGACGGCCAATCCTGCAGCAAGATTTTGAGTATTGTTTCCGCTTTTTTTTGTAAAAGTTCCGTTACTTAATTTTTGATGCAAGGTGTTTCGTCCCATAGCAAAGTTAGCGTCGGCGCTCACGACCGGTACGGCACCTGCATTGGCCCAGCTATTATTGATGGTTCCTATCTCGGTTTCGTTTCTACTGATGACAATGCCGTAATTATTTTCAATAGCAATTTGAATCGCTTCCTGTGCAGTAAGTAACGTATTATGCCCGGGGAGCAGCGTATCCTGGGCCCGAAGCGAAAGGCAATTAAAAAATAGTAAACAAAAAATAAGAATGAAAAAGTTATAGAAGCGCTTCATTCAGGGGTTGTTTTTTACGTGAAAGAAAAACGTACATAGCGGGGACAACAAATAATGTAAGGATCAGCGAAAATAAGATACCTCCCACAACAACAATTCCTAATGGAATACGGCTTGTAGAAGCATCTCCTATCGAAAGCGCCAGAGGCAGTGCTCCAAGAGACATCGCCAGGCTCGTCATTAAAATCGGCCTCAATCGCAGGTAAGCCGATTCTATCACAGCGTCAATCTTGTTCAGTCCGGCGTCTCTTTTTTGATTGGCAAATTC
>JAHEZA010000559.1 GCA_023251335.1 Chitinophagaceae bacterium
TTATAAAACACTTCTGCCATTTCACTTATCACAGAGTAACCGTGCGCAAAACCTTTGGGCACTAAAAGCTGCTTTTTATTTTTCGAGGAAAGTTCTATCGAGTAAGCCTTGCCGTAGGTAGGTGAATTTTTCCTGATATCAACCACTGCATCAATGATAGTTCCCGTCAATACCCGAATAAGTTTTGTTTGCGCATAAGGTTCCAATTGATAATGTAACCCCCTGACAACACCAAATGTAGAACTGGCCTGGTTATCCTGCACAAAATTAATTTCAATTCCTTCTGCTGAAAATACCCGTTGATTGTAACTTTCAAAAAAATACCCGCGGTTATCCTCAAATAATTTAGGTTCGAAAATTAATAATCCCCGGAATTCAGTTTTAATAAATGGCATTAGAAAAAATTTATTCTGACTTTCTATTAATGTTGCGAATATAAATCTTTAAAGTATTCAATCGTCTTTGTAAGACCGGATTTAAAATCCATAGTAGGCTCATATCCTAATAGATCTTTTGCCAGTGCAATATCAGCAAGGGAATTACGGATATCGCCCTCGCGCGGTTCGCGGTGCGTAGCTTCAATATTACTATTTAAATATTCCCTAATTGACTTGTACAAAAAATTAATGGAATATTTTTCACCTACTGCTACATTGTAAACTTTATTCTTCGCCTCTGCATTTTCAGACAACATCCCTTTTATATTTACCTGGACCGCGTTTTCTACATACGTAAAATCTCTTGTCTGCTCTCCATCACCATTAATGAACGCAGAAGTATTATTCATGATGGCCTTTACAAACAGCGGGATTACCGCCGCGTATGGCCCGTCCGGATCCTGGCGTGGACCAAAAATATTGAAGTATCTGAAACCTAAAACTGGAACGCCGTAAGCATCTGCAAATACCGCACCATAAAGCTCATCAGCTCGTTTACTAACCGCATAGGGTGATAAACAATTTCCAATACGATCTTCTTTCTTGGGCAATGTAGGTTCATCGCCATAAACGGAAGACGATGATGCATAGACGAATTGGCGAACGTTATTTTCAACAGCGGCTTTTAATATATTCACGAAACCACCCACATTAACGTCATTGGTGCTTGACGGATCTTTGATGGAACGGGGCACCGATCCTAAAGCCGCCTGATGGCTGACATAATTAATTCCATCGCTCGCGTTTCTACAGGTTTGCAAATCCCGGATATCGCCTTCAATAAATTCAAAACCGGCGTAAGGACTTAAGACATCGAGATTTGATTGAAAACCGTTAGCAAAGTTATCGAGCACTCTTACTTTTCCGGCGCCGTTTTTCAATAAATATTCCGCAATATGGCTGCCAATAAATCCCGCGCCTCCGGTTACTAAAAAAGAAGCACTGCTTAAATCCTTATTGTGATAATTATTATCCAATTTGCTTTATTTATTTAAAGACTCCAATAAGTACGGTTAAAGATTTTTCCACGATACAATCCTTTAATATCAGCTATCATTCCATGAGATTTTGTAATGGACGCAAACGCGTTGTCATCCATACTTAAATAAGCGTTATGAGGTACGGTTACAACAACTGCTTCATAGTCATTGGCGAGTTCGGCAGTTAATTCAAAACCGTATTCATGTTTTAATTCATCACTGCTGGCATGAGGATCGGTAACATGCACCTGCAATGAATAGGATTTCAATTCCCTGATTACATCTGCCACTTTTGAATTACGAATATCGCTTACGTTTTCTTTAAAAGTAGCTCCCATCACCAGGACCTTTGCATTTTTTACATCATTGGTATTTTGAATGATATGTTGTAAAATTTTTCTGGCTACGTGTGCGGCCATACCATCATTGATCACACGTCCGGCAAGAATTACCTGTGAATCGTATCCGAGCTTTTGAGATTTATAAGTTAGGTAATAAGGATCCACCCCAATACAATGACCGCCAACAAGTCCTGGTTGGAACTTTAAAAAATTCCATTTGGTGCCAGCCGCTTCCAGTACTTCAAAGGTATTGATACCCATTTTATCGAAAATAATTGAAAGCTCATTCATTAACGCAATATTCAAATCCCGCTGGGTATTTTCTATAATCTTAGCAGCTTCCGCCACTTTGATGGATGAAGCGCGATGAACACCTGCGACAACTACCAACTCATAAACCTTAGCAATTGTTTCCAGGCTTTCTTCATCGCAGCCGCTCACCACTTTTATAATGCTGCTAAGCGTATGCTCTCTATCACCAGGATTGATCCTTTCGGGTGAATAACCAATTTTAAAATCTATTCCACCTTTTAATCCTGAAATGTTTTCAATTATGGGAAGGCAATCTTCCTCTGTACAACCGGGATATACCGTACTTTCAAATATTACATAATCGCCTTTCTTAATAACTTTACCTATCGTATCACTGGCCCTTGTAACAGGCGTGAGATCAGGAACATTATGTTTATCAACCGGCGTGGGCACGGCGACAATGAAAAAATTGGCTTCGCGGAGTTTATCCAAACTATTAGTAAATTCAATATCGCAATCAGCAAATGCGGAGGATTCC
>JAHEZA010000560.1:0-1704 GCA_023251335.1 Chitinophagaceae bacterium
AATAATGCAGGAGGGTGATACTTTGCCAACAAGCGAATTAAATCCTGGTTGGAAGCAACTTTATTATGATCAAAATATTTTTCGATTACCTCAAAACCATCCGGCACGCCGGAAGTATGTGTGAGCAGCTGTGTGATAGTTATGTTAGTATAAGGAAGTTCCGGAAAAAACTTTCTTAGTGTATCATCCAGTTTAATTTCGCCTTTTTCTTTCAATAATAGAATTCCCACAGAAGTAAATTCTTTTGTGATGGAACCAATGTCAAAAATGCTGTTTTCATTAAGCCGTTTTTGTGAATTATAATCAGCATATCCAAAAGATTTTTGATAAACGATCTTGCCATTTTTGGCTACTAATACATTACCGTTGAAATGATACAACTCCTTCTGCCCTTGCATATAGGTGTCAAAAAAAGAAGTGTTGCTTTGTGCAAATAGACTAACCGGTAACAAGAAGAGATAGAATAGGGTCTTCGTTAAATTCAGGTTATTGAATATTGTAAATAACATCATAAATACGCCTGTTTTTTAAAGTTCGAAAAGATTTTAAAGAATTGAAACAATGGTTGCCTGCCGTGCAGTAAGCCGCCAACTCTTTTTATCTTTCATCCAGATATTCGTGTACCTCCGTTTTACTGTTTTGCCTGCATTTGGCATTTTGCCTGATGGATGAACAATATCATAACCCATCACAACTGCTATATTTTTTATAAAAGTTATCTTTTCAATAAACCGGTCAAAAGAATCCATGTCAACTTGCCCGTTTTTCATTAGATCCATTAATACCTCAAGGGTTGTTACTTTATTAGTGGGTGCGTTTACTACAAAATCCGGAGATAGAAGTTGTAACAATGCAGTGGTATCTTTTTTTAAGAATGCTTCCCTTTGCGCATCTTCTAATTTTCGTATTTCTCTTTCTTCATTGCTTTGTGCATGAGCAAGAAAACACACAGTAAACAAAGAAAAAATCAGGAAAATTGTTTTCATAACTTTTTAATTTTAAAGTGATTTGTTTAAAAGAATGTTGAAACAATTTTTTTCACGAAGAATTTTTTTAAAGTTTAGTATGTTACTGTTTTTTTATTCGCAAATATTACTTGCCTGTCGCGCAATACAAATCCAATTACCATTTTGCTTTTGCCACACCTGCGTGTAACGGCGGTGAACCGTTTTGCCGGCTACAGGATAATTGCTTCCTAAGGTGACTACCGTTTCTTTGCCCATGGTGATCACCAAATCACCTTTCACCATTGTCTGTTCATTTTCCAAGACGAACGAAGAATACTTAATCACTCCCGCAGCAACCATCTTTACTTGTCCGCCAATCACCACTTTATTAATCGGTGCATTTACCATAAAATCCACCGCCCATAATTTTTTTAACGTAGCTGTATCTTGTGTAAGAATTGCCTGAACACATGCCTGTTCCAACCTGCTTATTTCTTTTGCCACATCATTCTGTTGCGCATGCGCAAATACGGCGCATGTAACAAATGTGATAGTGAATAATAGTTTTTTCATGTTTGAAATATTGATTTATAAAAGGTGGTTATAATTTTTGTTATTTCTAAAGTGTTTTAGCATAGGCACTCAAATAGCAATAAAACAACAAATTCCCCGGATTCTGATTTTGATAGATTAAGCGGAATTACAGTGACGAATATTCTATCCTTATTGTTTATTACGAAGTTCGGGTCGCCAATAA
>JAHEZA010000560.1:1714-2544 GCA_023251335.1 Chitinophagaceae bacterium
GAGAACGATAAATATTATTTTCATGTTTGGAATTTTGATTTATAAAAAGTGGTTTAAATCGTTTGTTATTGCTTGATTCATTTCAGCGTTGGCTATCAAATACGCAGTAAACTAACAAATTTTTCGGATTCTTATTTTGTCGAATTAAGTGGAATTAAAATGGCGAATTTTCTATCCTTATTGTTTATTGTGAAGTTCGGGTCGCCAATAAGATTACGCCTGTTACAGCTGGGATTTTCGACAGATCTACCAGCGCTTCCCTGAGATATTCAGGGGATTCCGCTGCCAGTGACAGGATTGTTCCAAATGTCAAATCTCTTCCAATTACGATTTGTTTTGCACACGTAAATGAGATCATGAGGTCTTCGTTTTTTAAATCATTTCCTTCAATTGACACCAAATTTTCTAATAACATAATTTTTAAATTAATTGGGTACTAAGTATATTTAAAGCAATAATTAAACCGCCCAGCATTTTATGGCAAAGCCACTTAGCTTCACGCTTCTATCGCACATGTTTCAGTGACCGGACAAAGTCTCGAAGTCCTCAAGATCCTGAGTTGATTTAACACGAAGTCCTCTGGTTGTAGCGGAGGTGTCTCAAGAAAAGGATCGTTAGGGTTTTCAGATTTCCTGTAAAAATCATTCCTTGGCATGAATTCTATTGCCAATACACTCAATGATGCATTTGCATCAATGCCGAGATACCTCAATTTCAAACGAACATCTTTCAGGTCCCAAAATCCCACCGCATACGGCGGAGTGCCTGGCAGTAACACCGGCGCATCCGGCGGACTAAAAGGGCCTTTCGGATTTTCTTTTTCTTCTTTC
>JAHEZA010000561.1 GCA_023251335.1 Chitinophagaceae bacterium
TGGAAACTTCTGTATGCTTTTCGGGATCGTAGAAATCAAATACTGAAAGTGATGAATTTTGAAACTTCTCTTTTAGCAATCTGCTTGTTTCGTCAAAGCCGGCGTTGATATTAATTATTTTTTCGCCGTCGTTGAAACGGAGTTTATCCAACCAGGTGAGTTTATAAAGTTCGGAGAAATCATATATATAACATGAAACGCCCAGAGAAATTAGCGTAGCTACAATAATAAGAAATATGAGGAAAAAAGATGCCAATCGGAGTGGAGCATTCAAGTTGCCGGCAATCAAGAGAACAACTACAACTAACGCGACAGCCAGTGCATAAAAATGCCAATTAAAACGAATGATGTTCCATGTTCCCTGAAATGGCTTTCTTAATTTATCCATTTTTCAATTTTACCTTTCTTCCAACAATAAGGAATGTTTTTTATGATGAATGCGCTCGCGAGATGCACTTCATTGAGTTTCATGTCATCTAAAAATGAAAACTTGTAATCAATAGCATTTACAGGCATTGGTTTCCATTTTTCTCTTACACCTTCAATGATTAATACTTTGTTTTCAACTTTATTGTAACTGAAAGTAAAGGGCAGAGGTCCGGCAAATCTCCTTGCTTCTTTCCATTCGGTAAATGGTGAGTTATTAGGTAAAACCGCTTCTTCGTTCTCGAGTGTTTCGATTTGAATTTTGAAATTAGATTTGTTTGAGGCGACTTCAATATTGTTACTTTGAACGGTTTGAAGAATGTCTGTGGTTGTGTAATTATAATGAGTGAATATGTTTCCCAAAAATTCCATTTTATTTTTGTTGGTTTCTGATTTGAGAATGTACAGGCCTCTTAAATTTTTTCCGGCGTTATTGGTGAAGCGAACAAAGACACGATAACCAATCAGAAAAAAGTCATTCCCCGTGAATTTCGGAAAACCTTTTGGCCTCAAATTCTTTGTATTGACCATTGCAACGGCAATAAAGGCCCATTTATTCTGGAAAGTATCCAATTTAAAACAATCAGGGATAAGGTGTTTAATTTCTTCCTGAGGTACGGCGAATGTGAATACAATAGAACTTTCAAAAAATGCTTCAACAACAAACGGGTGATTTTTTAAAAATGAAAACATTTTATTTCTGTAAAGCTATTTTTTTGCGGATGTAAAAATCGTTGTAATAAATTAAAACTATGAACATCAAAGCAAAAATTGCATTGGCTTTTCCCCATAGCAATAAATCTGGAGCGAGAAAAAATTCCAATGCATTCATTGACGCTACAATAAACATTTGAGTAACAGCATTAAGCCGGGGATACTTTCCGCTAAGTATCCAGATTGCCATTCCGATTTCAGAAAGTCCGATTATAAATGTCAGGATTTTTGAATAATCATTTCCTAAAATTCTGGCAACAATTTGCTGATGACGTGGCACCAGATTAAGGACTTTGCAAAAAAGTCCGTTAGCAATCCAAATAAAAGCAATAAAGATGCTAATCAGTCTATGTCTTGTTTTACTTCTCAAGCAATTATTTTAGCAATACAATCTTCGGTAGTTATTTCATGATCACCATTCCGATTTCTTTTGTCAATTGGATTTCCATATTCTTAAGATGGCTATGTGTCTGTATCAACAGCATCTGCGCATCTACAGCGGTTGTTTTGGCAAGTTCATCTGCATTAATCACAATTAACTTCTTTATCTTTTTCAATTCCAGATATCGGAGTGTGGAAGCAATATCCGTTTTGTAATTCCCTTCTCTCGTGGGCACTGCCATTTCATATTTGGATTCCCAACCATCGCTTACTTCGTACGGAAACTCAATAAGATGAACCACCGCATTGCTCATTTGCAGGTCATCGGAATATAAAAAACTTTTTGCTGTTGGTTCCAGGCCTTCATCGTACCAAACTTTATAAGTGGAGATAATTTTCTTTAGCACCATGTCTTCTATGGTTTCCTCATCCATGTATTCGTTAAGTATATAATCCGCTACTGTTTTTCCTTGTTCCCATTGTTTCAATCCAAATTCCAAAAGGCATCTTGTTAACGATCTTTCATGATAGATCTCATCTTTTATCAGTCCGGCAGCATCTGAATTTTCATCAATGATTTCAGGCATCCTTTGACCTTGTTCCTGCGAAACATTTTCCTGCTGAAAAAGTTTCTTTTCATCTTTGGTGAATTTTTCTCTTAAAAATTTATTGACAAGGTTGTGCAGTCCGCCTTCATCTATTTTTAAAATCTCGGCTGTCTTCCTGATGTAATCCTGTTGTTTTGTAAAATCTTCCGCTTTATTAATTTTTGAAATGGACTCGGCAATTCTGTTTACGATCTGCGCTTTTTTATTGGTATCATCTCCGGCTTCGGACAAAGAAAATTCAAGCTGGAATAAAATAAAATCTTTTTTATTTTCTTTTATGAAAGTGGAGAAGGCAGCGGCGCCATGTTTATTTACATAACTGTCCGGATCTTCCTGGTTGGGAAGCAGTGCTAATTGTACGTTCAGGCCTTCTTCCAGCGCGAGATCCAATCCACGCAACGCAGCTTTCACACC
>JAHEZA010000096.1 GCA_023251335.1 Chitinophagaceae bacterium
TGATTGAATTCCAAATTTAAAGCAAAAAAAACCGAGGTTGTCGGTGCGCATTGCTCATTCACCATTGACGATTGCTCATTCACCATTGCCCATTCATCATTCACGACAACAGCTTACAGGCATCTTTTGCAAAATAAGTCGCAATCAAATCTGCACCGGCTCGCCTGATGGAAGTGAGGCTTTCCAGAATCGCTTTGTTTTCATCAATCCAACCCATTTTTGCAGCGGCTTTTATCAAGGCATATTCGCCACTGACATGATAGGCGCTGACAGGAATGCGTACACTATTTTTTACTTCTCGTATGACATCGAGATATGCCATCGCCGGTTTCACCATCACTATGTCTGCGCCTTCTTCTTCATCCGCCAGCGCTTCTTTTACTGCTTCTATACGATTAGCATAATTCATCTGGTATGTTTTTTTATCACCAAAGCCTGGCGCGGAATCCAATGCGTCCCTGAATGGGCCATAAAAACAGGAAGCATATTTAGCGCTGTACGCCATGATTCCTACTTTAGTAAAGTTGTTTTCCTCGAATGCATGGCGAATAGCGCCAATGCGGCCATCCATCATATCGCTGGGCGCTACAAAATCAGCTCCTGCTGCAGCATGGCTCAGACTCATTTTTACCAGGGCTTCTACCGTTTCATCGTTTACGATTTCTCCATCCTTTACAATTCCATCGTGTCCGTAGGAAGAATAAGGATCGAGTGCAACATCGGTCATGACGATCATATCAGGTACAGCGCTTTTTATAGCTTTAATACTTCGTTGCATTAATCCGTAAGGGTTCCAGGCTTCTTTTCCGGTATTGTCTTTTAAATCGTCCGGAGCTTTTATGAATAGCAAAACACTTTTGATTCCCAGATCCCATAATTCTTTAACTTCCTTAATTGTGCCATCTATGGAACGCCTGTAATAGCCTGGCATTGAGGGAATTTCAAAAACTATATTTTCACCTTCATCGATAAATAGGGGAGCGATAAAATCGCCGGGTTTAAGAAAGGTTTCGGCTACCATACTTCTGATGGCAGGATTGTTTCTTAATATTCTAGGTCGTTTTTGTAGGTACATAAAATCTGATTTATGATGGATAATGTATGACGTATGATGTATGATGTATGATGTATGATATGATGATATCTGATGTCAGGACTAATTGAACCTCAAATCATAGATCGGATATCTCCAAATCATAAATCATACGTTTTTTTTATTTTTATTTGTCTTTGAAGTTTTATCGGTGGCGGCAAAAATTGCAGTAAGTTGATTTGCTTCATCAATTAATCTATCAACTTCATCTCCGACCTTTATTTCCGCATCTTTTACTACCTCCAGCCAATAGTGGCTTTCATCTGCTTCTTCCAAAACAATTTCAATTTTATAAATAAAATCCGAATTTGATTTAGCTCTCGCAGTAGCTCTGTAATTTGCTCCTACCGAACCGGCTGACCTGATCAATTGCTTTGCAGTTTCGAAACCTGCAGCATTTCTTGGAAAATCACTGGAAAGTTTTATTACATCTACATGAAACTTTTTTGTTCTTTGTTGTAATTCTTTTCTAGTCATGTACTTTTTTAGTCGCTAAAATAAATCATAAATTACATAAATCAGACATCACAAAATCAGAGATCATACATTTATCCATTCTTTCGGTTGCAAACAAACCTGCAACAATTTATCTTCTTCGCTTCCTGGCTGCGGTTGATAATTATATTCAAACCGCACGGTTGGCGGAAGACTCATCAAAATACTTTCTGTTCTTCCATTGGTTTTTAATCCGAATAATGTTCCGCGATCGTGAATTAAATTAAATTCCACATAACGCCCTCGCCTTACTTCCTGCCAATATTTATTCTCAGCAGTAAATGAACAATTTTTGCGTTTTTCTATTATGGGAAGATAAGAAGGAAGAAAAGCATTGCCACAGGCTTTTCCAAATTTTATCCAAAAATTTACATCCTGATCTTTAGTTGCGCGTTGATTATCGTAGAAGATTCCTCCAATGCCTCTGCGCTCATTATTTCTGTGTGTGTTTACAAAATAATTATCGCAAACCTTTTTAAATGCCGGATAAAAACTCGCATCAAATTCATCACAAACACGTTTGTAGGTCTGATGAAAATGAATGGCATCTTCCTCAAATAAATAATAGGGTGTTAAGTCTGTGCCGCCGCCAAACCAGCGATCTGTCGACTCTTCATTTTCGTCATACAATTCAAACATGCGATAATTACAATGAACAGTTGGTACAAAAGGATTGATGGGATGCAACACCAAACTTAATCCACAGGCAAACCATGTTGCACCATCTATCTTTAATTGTGATTTCATCGTATCAGAAACGTTTCCAAAAACAACTGAAGTGTTTACTCCGCCTTTTTCAAAAACATTTCCATTGGAAATCACTCTCGTTTTGCCGCCGCCGCCTTCTTCACGTTCCCATTTATCTTCAATGAATTTTGCTTTGCTGTCACAACTTTCTAATTCGCCACAGATGCGGTCTTGAAGGTCTTCAATATATTTTATCCATTTTTCTTTAATACTCATAAAATTAAATGTTGATCTTTCCCGATTCACGATTGACAACTCAACACTCACTCTCCTTTACCGCATCCACAAATGCCTTGGCATGGTCAACCGGGATATTAGGGGTGATCCCATGGCCCAGGTTAGCAATGTAATTTTGAACACCAAATTATTCAATCATCTTCTTTACTTCTTTTTTAATTTCTGCAACCGGCAATAATAATTTTGCGGGATCAAAGTTTCCCTGCAAAGTTATTTTATTACCAGTCAACTCTCTTGCCATTGACGGTGATATGCACCAATCAATTCCCAAGGCTGATGCGTTGCTTTCGCTCAATTCTTTTAAGGCATACCAGCTTCCTTTTGGAAATAAAATAACCGGTGCGTCATCTTTCAGTGCATCAGCAATTTGTAACAGATATTGCTGTGCAAAAAGTTTAAAATCCACAGGACTTAAACAGCCGCTCCAGCTATCGAAAACCTGTAAGACATCAGCACCCGCATTTACCTGTGCTTTCAAATATTTTATTGTCGCATTGGTAATTTTTTCTAACAACTGATGCGCCAATTCAGGTTGTGTAAAGCAAAACTGTTTTGCTTTTTCCCATGTTTTGCTTCCTTTGCCTTCTATCATGTAACACAAGATGGTAAATGGTGCGCCTGCAAATCCAATCAATGGAACACGACCATTCAATTCCTGTTTTGTTAATGACAACGCTTTTGTTACATAGCTTAATTTTTCTTCAATGCCATCAGTGGACAAACAATTAATGTCTTTTTCTGTTTTGATAACGTTTGGCAAGACCGGCCCTTTACCTTCTTCCATCAACACCTCTAAGCCCATCGCTTGCGGAATTACAAGGATGTCAGAAAAAATAATGGCTGCATCTACGCCAATTCTATCAATAGGTTGCATGGTAATTTCTGCAGCTAATTCCGGCGTTTGTACCCTTGTAAAAAAATCATATTTTTCTCTCAACTTTATGTATTCTGGCAAATACCTTCCTGCCTGGCGCATCATCCATACGGGTGGTCTTTCCACTTTTTCTCTTCTTAATGCCCGTATTAATAAATCATTCTTTAGTTGTTGCATTTGATAATTTTTACCCTTTAAAATGTTGAATGGCCTGCGCCACTAAATTTTCCTTAGAAGGCGTTTTGGAAGTTATAACTTTATGCGGTGAAAATGATTTTACCGAGGATGCTGTTGTGGTGCCAATTGCAAAAATCTGCGTTTGTCTTCCGATCTTATTTTTAAAAAAAAAGCTTGTTACTGCACTTGGGCTAAAAAATAAAATACCGTCATATTTTTTTGTTACGAGATGAGATGTTTGCCTGGTTTTGTAGACCACTATTTCCTCAAAATCTATTTTATTCTTTTTTAATAATTCCGGCAACTCGTTTCTTCTTTGGTCTCCGCAAAAAAAAATTATTTTCTCATCAGATGAATTTTTAATAATTTTTTCAGCTAATTGTTGGGCATTGTCCGCAGTAGCCGAAATATTTTTTTCGCCAAATATTTGCATTGCAATTTTTCTTGTTGTGTTTCCAGTACAGTAAATTTTCCAATCTGTTTTCCCTGGAATTTGTTTGCCTACTGCGCCCGCTGCATTCATACTTGTAAAGATGGCTGTAATATTTTCTTTTGACAATTCGTGAATTTTCTGCACAGTTGGTTCATCAATGAATTCTTCAGTGCTGATAAAAGATATCTCATCAATGATGATATCATTTTTCCCGGCTTCTTTTATCAATGCTTCTCCAAGCGGCTTCGTGCTTAATACATGAAATTTACTCTTTTGCATTTCTTATATCCTGAATTATTTTTTTGACATCTTCATTTTTTAATAATTCTGCGGCTGCATCATTGCCTAAATTGCTGCTTCCATTTAACGCAGTTTTCTTTTCGATATCAAACCGTTTTGTTCCGTCCACGCTGCAAATATTTCCTTTAAAAATAATGTCATCATTTTCAACTACTGCCAACGCACTTATAGGCGTGGAGCATCCACCAAATAATGTACGCAAAAAATCTCTTTCAATTTTTGTACAGATAAAAGTGGTTTCGTCATTTAGCGGGCGGCAACTACCAAATGTAACATTGTCATCAGCTCTGCATGAAATAGTGATAGCACCTTGTGCGGGCGCTGGTACCATCCAATCCAGCTCAATAGAATTTTCAGGTCGCAGATTAATTCGTTCAAGGCCTGCTGCTGCAAAGATGACGCCGTTCCAATCGTTTGCCTCTAATTTTCTCAAACGCGTGTTTACATTTCCGCGTAAACTTTCGATTGTATGATTTGGATAGCGATGGAGCCATTGAGCTTTGCGTCGGATGCTGCTGGTTGCAATGATGAATGGCGAGTGGTGAATGGTGAGTGGTGAATGGTGAGTGGTTGCTAATTCATTATTCACCATTGCCCATTCACCCTTATATACAAGAATATCTTTGTAAGAAGCCCGCTTCAAAACCGCTGCCTGCCTGATTCCTTTTGCAAGTTGGGTAGGCACATCTTTCATAGAATGGACAGCAATATCGATTCGTTTACTTAATAAAGCCGCATCAAGGGTTTTTGTAAATATTCCCTGGACACCTAATTCATAAAGAGGTGTAACTGTATTGAGATCACCTTCGCTTTTTATAAAAATTAATTCGGAATCTACTCCTGTTTCTTTAAGGAGATTTTGAACATGTGTTGCCTGCCATACAGCCAATTGGCTTTCACGCGTGCCTATCTTTATCTGTGTAGTCATATTTCACTATCAAGATAGCTATTAATCGCGGATACACATTGGCAACCCTTGTTATTTTTTTCTTTTAATTGTAAAGCAAGCGTAGAAACTATTTTATGTATTTTTTCTGAATTATTATTTTCAGTAAAATAAATTTCACTTAATTCGAAGAGTTGTGATTTTACCATACGAAGCATAGGATTATTGAACTGTTGGCGATGCCAACCTTCGAGACTTTCCAGCGTGTTGTCAATTATCTTTAACGCTTTAGGTACTTCAGCCCTTCTGAGTGCAATTGTTTTATCCAGAATTTGAGATACCTCATCCACATTCAATACTCTTGTTCCAGAAATATCGTTCATTGCAGGATCTACATTTTGGGGAACAGAAAGATCAAGAATCAATCTTGGTTTCAGATCGGTAAAAAATGAAGGGAGAACGGTATAGGAGTTTGCATTGGTATTTACTATTAGAATGTCTGCCTCATTACAGGATACTACCAGGTCTTTATAGGGGATAAATCGTGCATTATACTGCGCAGCCATTTTCTTTGCCTTTTCATCGGTTCTGTTCGTGACTGAAATATCGGCTCCGGGCAAATAATCCTTTAAATTTTTGGCGATATGATTTCCAAATTTTCCTGTGCCAACCAACAAGATTTTTTTATTAGTGAGATCTTTAATTTTTTCTTTAATGATTTCAATAGCGGCGTAGGCTACCGAAACAGTGCCTGAACTTAATCTGGTTTTTGTTTTAATTTCTTTAGATACCTGCAAGGCATAATTAATGGCACGTTCCATAAAACTGTTGAGGCAGTCTCTTTCTTTGGCCATCTTTGCCGAAAGCTTTAACTGCGAAAGAATTTCATAATCACCGATGATTTGCGAGTCCAGTCCTGATGCTACTTTGAACAAATGTTCTATAGCGTGAATACCACGAAAAACATATCCCTGGCTGAGAAAATCCCCTATAGAATTATTGGTATTGTCGCAAAGCAATGCAGTAAGATCACCGGGCTCATCAGTGATGCCATAAATCTCGGTTCTGTTACAGGTAGAAAGTACCATGCATCCTGCTATTTTGTTTCTAACAGATTGCTTTAAACAATTTACAGATTGTTCCGAAGTCAGGGAAAATTTGCCCCGGATATCCATATCGCTTTTGCGATAATTGATACCAACAATGCAAAAATTATTTAAGGAATTGTGATATGTGCTGTCAGGATGTACCATTCTATCTTCGCAAAAATATTTTTTAAACTATTTGCAAAAGTCATCAATTAGTCATTAAAAACCTAAGGCATACCTTAAAAAATTTTGCATGGTTAATAATCCAAGCCGAAATCGATTTATTTTTGCCGCGTTATACATCTACCGATATTTACAAAATATGGAATCAAATACAAAAAAAGGAATCTTATTAATAAATCTTGGTTCCCCGGATTCCACTGACGCCTCCGATTTAAAAAAATACCTCGACGAATTTTTAATGGATGAGCGGGTGATTGATAAATCCTGGCTGATGAGGGCATTACTGGTAAAGGGAATTATTGTCCCATTTCGCGCGCCAAAATCTGCGGAAGCTTATAAAAAAATATGGACTAAAGAAGGCTCGCCATTAATTGTTTACACCAAAAAATTAAAGGAAGCATTAGAAAAGCAAATTGATGAACCCGTTGAGATTGCGATGCGTTATGGGAATCCATCAGCAGAACATGGAATGAACGGGTTACTTAAAAAGAACGCTTCAATAGAAGAAGTGATTGTATTACCGCTGTATCCACACTATGCTATGTCAAGCTACGAAACCGCTGTGGAAGACGTTAAAGCAGTTCATAAAAGAAATAAGTATCCTTTTAAGATTTCATTTGTTCCTCCATTCTATAAAGATTCCGGATATCTTGAAGCACTTGCAGAAAATATTAAACCTTTTTTGAATCAGCCTTATGATCATATTTTGTTTAGTTATCATGGTGTCCCCGGGAGGCATATACAAAAAAGCGATATAACCGGTTGCCATTGTTTGCAAACTGAAACCTGTTGCGAAACGGATTCACCGGCGCACGCGCATTGTTACCGGCACCAGGTAAGGACTACAACAAGACTCGTTACAGAAATGTTGAACATTTCCGTTGACAAATACAGTATTTCTTTTCAATCAAGATTAGGAAAAGGATGGCTTACTCCGTTCACAGATATCCGGTTGGAGGAAATGCCAAAAGAAGGAATAAAAAATTTATTGATTCTATGTCCGGCATTTGTTAGCGATTGCCTGGAAACATTGGAAGAAATTGCAATGCGCGGACGGGAAATATTTATGAATGCAGGCGGAGAAAATTTTACAATGATTCCATGCTTGAATACGAATCCACTTTGGGTGGAGGCGCTGGTGAAGATGGTGGAATCATGAACTGGGGATGGGTGCCAATAAAAATTACATTGGATCAAGGCCAGAGATCAGTCTGATTCC
>JAHEZA010000562.1 GCA_023251335.1 Chitinophagaceae bacterium
TTATGCCTGTCTGCAATATTCCGCAGGCTTAGCAATGATTCTTTGTAAGCATCTTTAATAAATTTGGAATCATAGCCATAGGTAATAAACCGCATTCCTTCATGCACCCATTTGTTCACATCTTCCATATTGTTCAAATGAATCCCGGGTGCTACACCATATTTGTTACATTGAGTGATAACTTCCCGGAACGCCTCCTCCATTCTTGGGTGATGCAACTGGCCTGAAATACCCATATCATGGCTTAGGTCTGCAGGGCCTATCATGATAGCATCCACTCCTTCTGTTGAGATAATTTTTTCGGCGTTATTAATTCCCTCTTCACTTTCAATTTGTACAATGGTCATCAGTTCGCGGTTGGCCCATTCTATATATTCATCAATCTTATAATCCCTGAATAAAGTAGCCGTAGTAGAAATGCTTACGCCTCTTTGCCCCATCGGGGCATATTTAACCGATTGAATAATACGCTGTGTTTCCTCCCCCGTTTTCACCTGTGGTAATACAAATCCCTCAGCACCGATATCAAGTATCTGTGCCATTTGGTGGTACAGCTTATCCGGAACACGTACAAATAGACCCACGTCCTCATATTTCGCCATCAGTGAAAAATTACCAAGGGTTTCGTAATCGTAGTCGTTATGTTCTGTATCGAGTATGATATAGTCCCATCCTTCTGAAGCGCATAATGCAACAGCCTGTGGCGACTTGAGTATCCGAAGCATTGTACCAAAACAAACCTGTCCTTCTTTTAAACGTTTCTTTACACTACTGATCTTCAAACTCATGTTGATATTTTTTATTTGTTATTGATAATCTTTTAAAAATAATCATTTTGCAATTTGAATGGCAATCTGTAACCAGCCCGCCTTCGACAAGTTCAGGCTCACAACTCACTATTTTTTCATGAGCCATAATTCGGCAACCTGGGTGCCTCTCTCTCCTGGGCCACAAATCCATGTGAATTTAATACTGCCGTCAGCAACGGCTCCCGCAGGAACCGGAAATTCATAAATGGGCTTTTTACCCGTTTGAATAAAATCGTGAATCAGATATTTTCCATCGGCCACCAGTTTTATGTTGGAATTAAAACGGCCGGTATAAGCGATACGTATGATGTAAGAACTCTTTGTGTCGAGGCTGTCATATTTTAATGTCAATGGCGTATCATATAAAGTAGTCACCTGGTTCATCCATGCCTGCGGAATGGCTTGCCCGGTTGCTGAATCAACATCCACAAAATAACCGGTAGTATAATTTTTTTTAAATGCATTCCTGAGATCATTAATAATTGGCTACTCCTGCTTCAGCAACCATACGTCACAAATTTTAGATTTTTTACGCCAGTTAATTTTTGACTCTTCGGGCTCATCAAATGAAACTTCGATTTTGCCATCATACACATACTTAACCGGCACTGCGAATTCCTTAAATTCTTCAAACTCTTTATTGTAAACAGTTGGAGCAACTCTCTCTCCGTCAATACGCAATAAAGCTTCTCCATAGCCGGCAATCCTAATCACATAATGTGCATTAGGATCCAGGTCTTCATAAACCAGTTTGGGAAAATTTTGAAATAATTGGGTAGACAAACGTTTTCGGCTCATCCCATTGTCCCACCAGGCTACGTCTGTTGCGTCATCCGACCACGTCTTTACATGAGGTTCCCTGGAAATATTTGAAACATCGTCATAATAGCTTCCGGGTCCCGGGTTTTCCCAGGTGGAGATAATTTTTAGTCGTGCAAGTTTTTCCTGCGCAGAATTCATCTTACGAATTTTTGCAAATTCATCAGACAACCACCAGCGATTATTTAACGGGTAGTCAAGAAAATCAAGAATCGCTCCGCGCTCTTCGCCACTTGCATTGTATTTCTTCACACTGGTTTGCATACCGATTGATTCAAATAAAGCAGCACAATAATCAACAATCTTTTGTCTCAATTCGGGATAAATTGGATTTTTACCCGCTTCATTTACGATCGCCAAAGCGCTATCCATCGCTTTATCTGAACCTGTTACAGCCGCTTTTTCAAGCACTGCATTGGCTTTTATTTCAAGCCCTTGCTCATATATTTTTCTGCGCCGCGTATACGTATCATAATAACACCGCATTACAAGCTGCTGCCAGCGCCAGTTATTTTTTAAGCCGGGATTTTTTAATTCAAGATTTTGCCAAAAGGCAAAGGTTGTTTCTATCGCTCCATTTACTTCTACCGGGCCAACCCAGTTGCGCTCAAGCGCTACAATGCCATTCGCTGCAGGCTCTGCCAGTGAAGGCCCAAAAAAGAAACGCGCATATTCTTCTGCAATTCTGGAGACATCTTTATTCGGATCCCAGGCCAATTGGCTCCAAACAATTTTATTTACATCATCATGCACGCCATCCGAGTAGGAAATAAATCCATCAGTGAAAGGGGCGTACCTATTGTGAATGCTTGCATAATAAAATGGTTGTGGGTTACAAACTTCGCGTCCTTCAGTCAGCGCGTATGCCTGGTCCCAATTGAGCACCGGGTACTGGCAACGAACCGTATG
>JAHEZA010000563.1 GCA_023251335.1 Chitinophagaceae bacterium
GGTTTCATGTACCATTCCCTCATGATCAGTTCTAACTGATGTTTGGCAAAACCGGGATCCAACATAGCCATAGACACGCACTGGAAAGCGAGGTCCCACGCGGCATACCACGGATATTCCCATTTGTCGGGCATCAAAATAATGTTCTGATTTTTGAGGTGTTTCCATTCGTGATTCCTGCCATAAAGCTTACCGTCATTTACGGGAGTAATGCCATCGCTGGTGGTAAGCCATCTTTCTACATCGTAATGGTAAAATTGTTTACCCCAAAGAATGCCGGCAAGCGCCTGCCGTTGAATATTCTTTAAATCGTCGGAAATGTTTGTTGGTATACTGGTATTATAAAACTCATCTGCTTCCGACTTGCGCGCAGAAAAAATGTTTTCAAAACCTTCTTCAAATCCATTCTCTAATTCTTTGTCGGAGAGGCGCAGGTAAATTGTTTTTGTTTCTCCGGCTGCTATGTCGTAATCATAAATGGGCGCAAACTTTGTCCCTGAAGTATTTTGACGCAGCGCTTTTACACGTTTCCTGTTGATAATAGCGTCATGAAATGCATCTTTTACAAAAGGTGTTTTATTAGTGACTCCGGAAAGTTTTTTTGTGTTAGTAACATTATCTGTAAAATAGGTGCCACGTGGCGTCGGAAAATATAAATAATAAGTTCCTAATCGCTGATGGGTTGCTTTTGCTGTTGTCTTGTTGATCAATGTTATAACCGGCTTCTCTGTCAGCTTTTCATTGCTATAGCGGTTATAAAACCACAACGTTGGAAGCAGCGTGATTCCCGCGCTTTCTGAATACTGGTTATGTATATCAATTTTAATAAAAATATCGCGCGAGTCCTGTTTGGCATAAGTTATTTTTACATCAAAATATTCATTGTTGTCAAAAACACCTGTGTCCAGGATCTCATACTCGGGTTCGGCTTTTGACCTCTGTTGATTCTGAAACTTTAAATCTTCATATGGAAACTCTCTTTGAGGATATTTATACAGATATTCCATGTAGTAGTGAGTAGGAAGATTATCCAGGTAATAATATAATTCTTTTACATCTTCTCCATGATTACCTTCTTTATTTCCGAGCCCAAATAATCTTTCTTTTAGGATCGGGTCTTTGCGATTCCATAATGTTATCGCAAAACAAAGATTTTGAAAAAGATCCGATATGCCGGCAATACCATCTTCGCCCCAGAGATACGCCCGGAAATGCGATTGATCAAAAGGAAAATAATTCCAGGCATCTCCCGTGTATCCATAGTCCTCGCGCACTGTACCCCATTGTCTTTCGCTTACGTATGGCCCCCACTGTTCTAAAGGAATTTTCTTAGGTAAATTATCTGCAAGCCGCTGATGTTCTGCTGTCATTATTTTTAAATTCTCAAAACTTTTTTATAAAAGTTTATTCTGTCGTTTTCAAATTGTAACCCGGGATTTTCTTTTTTACACCAAAAGATTTAAAAATAAATCATCCGGATTATGTCAAAGATAAACTGTCGCTACTAATCAGCAATCGTGACGCCTTAATTATAAAAAAATTTGATGGATGCATAGTCAGATCAGATTTAAAACCTGGAATCCAAAATGAATTAATGCAAGCATAACTATAAACTGAATGACACTATTTCAAATTCATCGTAATTTAGACGACATCATTTGCAAAAACTTTAAAGATGAGTATGAACAAAATAATCAATGTTGGCTTAATAGGATTCGGCGCAGGAGGGCAAACATTTCACGCGCCGGTTTTAACTACAGTAAAAGGGCTTAAATTAACAAAAATAAGAGCAGCGAAGCCAGCGCAGATATTGGCAGCAAAAGAAAAGTACCCCGATGCAGCTGTTGTAGCCACTTCCAACGACATTATTGATGATCCCGATATCGAACTGGTGGTAATTACCACACCCAATACGGCTCATTATCCCCTGGCCCTGCAGGCGTTAGAGGCGGGAAAACATGTAGTAGTTGACAAGCCCTTTACCATTAATACAAAAGAGGCCGATGAATTAATAAAGCTGGCAGATAAAAAAAAATTGGTCTTGTCCGTTTATCAAAGCAGGCGCTTCGACAGCGATTTTTACACCATTAAAAAAATAATTGCAAATGAATTACTGGGAGATATCGTAGAACTGGAAAGCCGCTATGATCGTTTCAGAAATTACCTGAGACCTAACGCGTGGCGTGAAGAAGATGAGCCTGGTTCGGGTATTTTATACGATCTGGGCGTACATCTTACAGACCAGGCTCAAATCTTATTTGGGCTACCCATGGCCGTTACTGCTGACATCCGCATACAGAGAAAAGGCGCGAAAGCTACTGATAATTTTGAAGTGATATTGCATTACCCAACAATAAAAGTTACGCTCAAAGGTGGCATGCTTGTCAGGGAGCCTTTACCAAGATTTATATTGTTAGGCACAAATGGCTCGTTTGTAAAATACGGCCTTGATGTGCAGGAAGAAGTGCTCAAAGCGGGTTTTACTTCGGAAACAAAAACCGGCTGGGGCGTAGAGCCTGAAAACATTTGGGGAAC
>JAHEZA010000564.1 GCA_023251335.1 Chitinophagaceae bacterium
TTCCAAATCTGTAAAAGTATTAGGACCAAAATGTGCGAAAAAATAAAATTCCATATTTTGCCATACAAGCTGGGATTGTGTGGGAACGGGTTTCGTCACTCCATTATATTGGGAAAAGCCTTCCTGAAATAAAAAAATGACAGCGACAAATAATAGGAAATACCTTTTCATGCAATTGATTTTTGAAAGAAATTTTTTGAAAGGTATTTTATAAAAATGTAATTTTTGGGAAATAAAATAAGAAAGATAATATAGTAAAGGGATAAATTAGAAAAACGTGCGTGATACTTTGAATTGATTTATTTAAGTTTGATATTCCGGTTCTTTTATTTTTTTTTAATGATTAAAGAAAATAAAAAATCTACTTTTATTGGTTTACTGTTGATCTAAATAAGTTTTTATTATGAAAAAAATCATTCTTTCTTCCATTGCTTTTTTGCTTTGTTATTCTTTATTTGCCGATGTAAAACTGCCAAAGATCTTTAGCGACAATATGGTATTGCAACGTAATAAAACAATTCCGGTTTGGGGTTGGGCAAATCCGCGCGAAAAAATTACTGTACAGTTTGATCGTCAAATAAAAAAAACAACAGCAGATAAAAATGGTAAGTGGATGGTGAGACTGGATAATGAAAGCGCCGGCGGGCCTTATCAATTAATAGTAAAAGGAAAAAATACACTTATTATAAATGATGTATTAGTTGGTGAAGTCTGGATTTGCTCCGGACAATCTAATATGGAAATGCCGATAGAAGGCTGGGGCAAAATAGATAATTATAAAGAAGAAATTGCTAACGCAAATTACCCAATGATTCGTCATTTTAAAGTTCCGAACAAGGTAAGTTCTATACCGCTGGAAGATGTTTCCGGTGGTAGCTGGCAAATATGCAGTGCCGCTACAGCCGGAGATTTCAGCGCAGTTGCATATTTTTTCGGAAGAGAATTGTACAATAAATTAAAAGTGCCGATCGGATTATTAAACACTTCATGGGGAGGCACGATCGTAGAAACATGGACGAGCAGAAAGGCTTTCGAAAATAGTGATGAATTTAAAAGTATGATTGCAGGAATGCCTTCTTTAAACCTGGATTCCCTGGCAAAAGTGAAAACAGAAGAAACACAAAAAAGAATTACAGCATTACAAGGATCATTAAAAATTACCAATCCGGATACCTGGAAAGATATAAATATTGATGACAGTAAGTGGCCGCAAATGAAGATACCCAATCTCTGGGAAACGCAACAAATAGGAGATATGGATGGTATAGTTTGGTTTCGCAAAACAATAAATATTACAGCAGCAAATGCAGGTAAGCCTGCAACGTTATTTTTATCAATGATTGATGATAATGATATCACGTATGTAAATGGTGTAAAGGCGGGTAACACAATCGGGTACAATGTAAAAAGAGAATATACTATTCCGGCTGGTATTTTAAAAGAAGGGAAAAATGTGATTGCTGTGCGTGTGGAAGATACCGGGGGCGGTGGTGGAATATATGGCGACAGTGCTGATGTGAAGCTAACTTTAGGAAATGAAGTGATGCCTTTATCAGGTAAATGGAATTTTAGTGTGGAGAAAATAGCAGGCGGTTCTGAATCTGTTGGCCCGAATAGTTATCCCACATTATTGTATAATGCCATGATAAATCCCCTGATTCCTTTTGCCATGGAAGGCGTGATATGGTACCAGGGCGAAGCGAATGCAGGCCGTGCTTATCAATACCGTAAAGCTTTTCCCTTGATGATCAATGATTGGCGCAGTCGTTGGGGCGAAGGTGATTTTCCTTTTTATTTTGTGCAGTTAGCTTCTTTTAATGCAGCCAATGGAAATAGTGCGATTGGAAGTTCGTGGGCAGAATTGCGTGAATCACAAACGAAAACATTATCGCTTGCCAACACCGGAATGGCTGTTACAACTGATATAGGTGATTCTACGAATATTCATCCAAAGAATAAACAGGATGTAGGTAAACGCCTTGCTGCTATTGCTTTACATAATGTGTATGGAGACAATAATGTATATAGCGGCCCGATGTACCAATCTATGAAAGTGGATGGCAATAAAATCAGAATTAGCTTTACACACTTAGGCAGTGGCCTTATGGTAAAGGATAAATATGGATATATAAAAGGTTTTGAAATTGCCGGAGCAGATAAAAAGTTTCATTATGCAAAAGCGTTTATAGATGGCAGTGATGTGGTTGTATATAGCGACGAAGTAATTGATCCGGTTGCTGTACGCTACGCGTGGGCTGATGATGCAGGCGAAGCGAATTTGTTTAATAAAGAAGGATTCCCTGCATCATCATTCAGAACAGATAACTGGAAAGGAATTACAGAAGGGACAAAATACACGATAGGGCAGTAGCAGGGGAATAAGTAACACGAAACGACGAATAAAAAATAAGGGTTTAGTATCAGAGAATCTTCCTTTGGTTTCCCTTTTTGCATCGATCTTCGTTTGCTCATAGTAAAGCAACAAATAAACACGAATCCTGTTTTTTGTTTTATGCGGAAAGTAATT
>JAHEZA010000097.1 GCA_023251335.1 Chitinophagaceae bacterium
TACCGGGTTTCAGCGAGTTCAACAACATATCACGCAAGGGTGCACGATCGATTTCGGGTCGCGTTTCTGACGTAATTGTTTCGAAATTATGATCGTCAAATGTTATGTTGAGCGATTTATCTACAAGCCGCATCTTGCTTGCAACAGGGCGATGATGTTTATAAAATTCATCCAGCAGGCCTGCGCGTTTCAACGCTTCCAACCCGGTTCCTTCATGCAAATCCAGCGTGGAGCCCTGCACCCGAACGTCCCGATTAAAATCTCTTTCGTAAACTTTTATACCGAAAATATTCGAAACGTTTTTCATTTGCAGCAGCCGGGCTAACGTTAATCCTGCCATTCCTCCGCCAATAATGGCGATTTGCTTATTCTGTAATAACATAATGCTGCATTGTTTAATTCCGATGCAAAATTATTGCTGTTTTATTGCAGATAATAGTATAAATCGGTCGTTTTTGTTTTTAGATAATTCCTTCGGTACTACGCCTGAAAACTTTTTTATTTCTTTGATGAAGTGCGTTTGGTCCGAAAAGTTTTCTTCGGGAAAAAGCTTTCCCTGTGCAATGTGTTCCAACGAAGCACGAAAGCGAAGGATATTGCAATACACTTTTAATGAAAGTCCAAATTGCTGATTGAAATAGCGGTTGATTTGTCTACTGCTCCAAAACACTTTTTCGGAAAGTTCTTTTATCGTAATAGCCCCGCTATTAGCGTAAATCAATTCAAACAATTTCCGTTTTCGTTCATCAATTTCTTTCGGTAAAAGAGATTGAATTTTTTGTGACGCCTTTTTACAGAAAATATCAAAGTCGTTCAAATCATTTGCGTCAAAATTCCAAAAATTATCGGGCAATGCCTTTCCGCTATTAAGGATGCCTGCAATGGGTTCACGAAAAATATATTCTACGGCAAGCAATTTAAAACTAATGCAAAACATCAAACTGTTGGCAGGTATTACGGCTTGTTCGTGTTTCGTCATTCCGCCAAGCTGCACAACACGAAAATATTCTCCGGCCTATTTGAAAAGCATTACATCAATAAGACCGTCGGGTAATCCTGTCGTTTCTTTATCGCGATCGGATTGATTTTGCAAAAACCAAAAACTTTCTACAAAGTCTGAAAGCGGTTGGTCTGGCTTAACGATTTTGTATTCCAGGTCATTGTCCATTCTGTTATCATTTGTAAGGCGTCATTTTAAAATGACTCCCAAACTTATATATTTAAGGTACGCTATGCTACATATTTTATGAACAATTTTTTTACAGGATTTCAATGCATACTGACAGCTATGATTAAACTTTTAAAAGAAACACTAATCTGGTTGCAAAGCTACAGTGCATTCATGCGCTAAAAAGGCACGAAGAAATTTTAAGTAATCCAAACTAACTGAATTATTTTTAAGAGGCTCTAAATATTTTTTTCAAAAAGTGTAAGTTTTTCTGCTAATGAAACAACTTATATTTAAAGAACATTAATTCAAAGAACGGTGAAAAAGTTCAAGAGTATGGAAACAGCCTTTATAAAATTAATCAGCGACCATCAAAAAATAATTTATAAGGTTTGTAAAACGTATCGGGTTAGCAGAGAAGACCAGGAAGATTTATTCCAGGAAATTGTTTATCAACTTTGGAAGTCTTATCCTTCCTTCAGGGGCGAATCCAAAATAAGTTCATGGATGTACAGAATAGCACTGAATACTGCAATCGCTGTTTATCGAAAAAACAAACTTCCGGTTGATTATGTTGACAAAATGCCCGAACAAATGCATGCCGGTACAGCGCCACAAACTTCAGAAAATGAAGAACGATTATTCGAAGCCTTACGAACATTGAACGATGCAGAAAAAGCCCTTATTTCGCTTTACCTGGACGACTTTACCTACCACGAGATAGCCGCAATAACAGGAATAACAGAAAGCAATACAGGTGTAAGGTTAAACAGGATAAAAACAAAATTGAAAAAAATATTAAACTAAAACTATGGAACTACATGACATGAAATCAAGTTGGCAACAAGCCGGCGGAGATTTTAAAAGTGAAACCGATCTATTAAACATGACCAAAATAACCCACCATCCCACGTTGAAAAAGATACGCATAAAGCTAATTGCTGAAACTATCTTTCTTCTTTTGTTTTTGATTATTTATTATGATTGGTTTGATGGTGATAAAAAACCATTGTACGCAAATATTTTATTGGCGGCCGGGTTGCTCTTATACATCGCTAATGATATCATAGGTTATATTTCAATAGCAACACCCGTCAGCGGTATAAATTTAAAACTATCTATCACAAATTATTTTGCCAGGGTGAAACGCTTAGCTATATTTTCTTTGGTTATTTCTTTTTTATATAGTATCTCCCTTATTGTATTTTTTACTTCGGTAATACATTTTACCAGGGAAAAAAGATGGCTGTTGATAGGGCTTTCAGTTATTTTATTCCAGGTAATGTTTTGGTCTTTTAGAGTTTGGACCAACCATTTAAAAAATTTGAAACAGCAAATGAAGGATCTTGACTTCGATGAAAATAAATAGCTTTTATCCGGTCGGGAAAAAACGGGAGATCTATAATTATTCCAGACTCAAAGGATAGCTGCGTGACAGTAAAACAACTTTTATAGCGGATTTCTATTTTGGTTTGTCTGTAGCTGAAAACTAATGCTAATAGTGAATGAATTAAATTGTCTTTTTCAACAACAATAATTGTCCGCGATGATTGCTAAGATGAATGATACGATCTAATAAAACATTCAACCTGTTGCGATGTGGCTCTTTTATAAAATCTTCTTCAGAGATATTTGAATGACGTGTAAACCAATCATCAGCAGGTAAATTTTTGATATGATTTGATAAAGTTCCGTTCACATCTTTCCATTGTTGTCTTAATTGAAGGGCTGAAGGAATTGCGTCCGCAGCTTTATCAGGTAAGGGTAAAAATAAAGGTTGCGGTTCAGGATATTTAGCTTCCTCAAAACGAAGTAACGGCAACATTAAATCGTGCACTGCTGTTGAATGGCCTAACAAATAAATGCCACGATTTCTGCCGGCGAAACTTCATGCACCAATTCTTCATCGGATAAATTATCAAAAATTTTGTCGCTTAGCATAAAAAGATCCTGCAAGAAATTCCCTTTGGGAGATTCGGATGAAACAGAGCAGATCCTCACCGATTGTATCGGCAAAGTCAATTTACATAACAACAGCAAAATTATTTAATTGCGAACCTTGCTGATAACTGTACCCAATAAATCAACCACCTCCTGTTGAATAATTCCAATCTGTTCAACTTCATCTCCTGCTTTCCAATGCTGCTCGCTGTCTTTAACGAGAGTAAGGCGTTGAGTGCCCTTGCCTGATTGAAGAAGCACATCGTACGTGCCAGTAAGATGGCCTTCCCAGGAAACGGTTTCTGCAAGCGCTGCTTTGTAAAAAATGTTGTTGTGTGCAAACGTGGTGGTAAAGACCAAATGATCTGTTTTATCTGGTCTGCCGGTAACGAGTTGGAAGTCCATATAGTTGAGTTTAGAATAGCAAGTTATAAAAAACTTTGATTCGTTACGCGATTGATTTATGAACGGTTTAAATGACCTGCCAACAAAAAAGAACAAGTCATAAAAATCCAAAATCGTTGAAAAAAGAAGTTGTTGGTTATAAACCGACAACGTGTAAAGCTTCCGGTATTTTACTAACGCCGCACCCATCCAGGTTCCGTTAGTCTTAGGGTTTGTACCAGGCAAAAGCACGCACGATTACCGTGCGTACTTGTGTCAAAAGCCCGATTAAATTCATGTGTTAAAAAGATCGTATTTTCGGGAATACCCTAATTAATTATTGACTACAATAAATTTTTTAATGGAACTTACACCCGTGCTTTCACCGATCACCTTAACAAAGTAAACGCCTCTGGGGAGATTATTAATATCCACTGAGTTGCTGTTGGTAAAACCGGTTTGCTTTACTACACGCCCTGAATTGTCGAAAATCATAACTTTTGTTGGTTCGCTTGCATTCGTAATAGAAATTTTGGCATTGCCTGTACTTGGGTTAGGGAATATGGTAAAGTCTGAAGCCTGACTGGTTCCTTTTACTGGTTTTACAACCGAAAAGCTAAAGGAATTATCTTTATCAATCATTTTAATTCTATAGAAGCTAACGTCTGCCAACGTATTAGGATCGTTAAAAGAATAAAATTGCGCGATACTACTATTTGAATGCTGGCTTAAAACCGTGCCTACCGTTTCAAAAGGCGAATTGTTTGAAGATCTCTGAAGTTCAAATCTGTCTGAATTTATTTCCTGGTCCGTTTTCCATGTAGCGGTTACCGCATTGTTATTTTGTCGCTGAACATCGAATTTGCTTAACAGAACCGGCATAGGACCGGCTTCCTGAACCGTATCTGTTACATTACAAATAGTTGCCGTGCCTCCTGCTATAGCACCGCCATATTTAAAAAATACTTTTAAAGTATGTGCAGGAGGTATATCCCCGCTGATACAGTAGCTGATGTAACCTTTTGATGCACATTTCGAAGAATCTACATTAATGATAGAAAGATTTGTATTTATTGCATTAACATAAATGGAATCTATTAGAGGAACAGAGCTGGGGCATGTCGAATAATACATCTGGATTTCTCCCCCTGAGCTGCAGGTCCCATTGCCATTATTTCTTTTAAAATAACTGGGACATACTTGCGCAAAGCTCATAAAAGCCATTGAGATTAATACTGCTGTAATGGTAAATTTCCTTTTCATTTTGTTGAGTTGAGAGGTTAAGAATTTGTTTATAAATCTTTCAAAATTTATAGGACTCGTCATAACGGTACTTGCGCAGGATATCAAAACATATGTGTGCTACAATAAATAATTGGAGGGTATTGGTTAGCTTTGACAAAGACAGTCAGAATATTACTTTCAGATCCAAGCTGTTAGAAATTCAGTAGATTTTTTGGATGTAGGAAAGAGCCTAAACAAACTCTTTGGCTTTATAAGTGTACGAACCCTGTGAAGAAAAAAACGTCAGGATAATTTGTACGCCTGTGGAAATTTGCTAAGATTTGGAAAATGTAAATTAAGAAGCACAAACATAGATAACACTTTTGGATAAATAAAGCTTTTTTGATTTTTTTTTATAATCTTCATTACACACCCGTTTTTATTGTTAATAGTTCCAATAGAAAAAGTGTGATCAAATCTGTTCTGATTTTCTAAATGCGTCACCTTCTGACCGGTGTTCCTATGCTGTTGGTATGACCAACAACATATTCAGTCATCATACCGGTCTTGGTGGGTGTTTAAAAACAAAACAAAATATGCCTGTAGTACCTGCGGATAAATAGAATCCCGTTCTGATAAGAAAAAGACGCGGTTAATTAAACGCGCGCCTTCCATAAAAATGTGTTTAGTGATTTTTAAAATACCACTTTGAATTATCGCTGCTAAAATCAAATGCGGCAAGTGTGGGAGAACTGTCCCCGGAAGATACCAGCGCTAATTTCTTGTTTGAATCTGGAACTACTTTAGGCATGATTCTATAAGATCTATCAGTCAATTGATCAATGCGCCATAATTGTTCGGGCGCACCGGTAAATGCCGGAACGGTTATGAGCTCAGCATTGGCGGTAGCTGCTAATGCCCTGTCAGTTCCTGTTATAATTATTTTATAATAAGGACCTCCAAAATGGCCTTCACCGGCAACAGGTGTTATTGTCCATTTTTGATGAGGACGGCCCATGTAATCTCCTATTCTTACATCAATGTTTCCGGTTGGCCAGGTTTTAATTACATCTGCTAATTGCTGGGTCGGAACAGGTTTTACCGGCTCTTTTTTGTTGCGGTTAAACCATCGCATGCCACCCGGCATTCTTGTAAAATCAACTACTAATTCCAGGGCATATCCTCTTCTTTTAGATTCAATTTCATAAGTCCCTTCTTTGAAATTATCTCCTGCCACAGGCCATTCATTTTCCCAAAGTAAAGGACGGATGCCTAATACACTATACCCACCCTGGTCTAAATCTGCTTCATAATGGCAAGACATTTTTTCCACTCCATCACCAGGAATCATACGGCCAAAGTGACCTGGTCCGATAAGCCTGTCGCTGGCTGCAATTACCATCTTGCCACCACCTTTTAACATGTCTCTTCCCATGTTGTCAAGATAAGGGCCTGTAACTTTCCTGGAACGGCCAACAACAATATTATAGGTTGAGTTGGCGCCATCGCAACAGGTTCCATGCGTACCAAGAAGATAATACCATCCATCACGGTATATCAAATCTGTAGCTTCACAATCAATGGCTATATTTTTTGGTTTATTACCTTCAACACGTTTTCCTGTTTTTGGGTCAAGTTCTATAAGGCGGATAAATCCGAAATAGGTGCCATAAGACAACCATAACTTTCCATCAGTAGGATCCAGGAGAAGCCCGGGGTCGATGGCGTCGTTATCTTCATTACCATCGGATGAAGCAACTTCCACAGGCTCTGTATATTTAAAATCGGGAGAATTTGGGTCGAGCGTTTTATTCCACATGGTAAGAATTCTTCCGTTATGCCCGCCGCCCAAACCACCACCGGTGGCGCCATAAGCTATAAGGTAGCGGTCGCCGATCTTTACTACATCGGGCGCGGCTCCTCCGCCAGGCCTTACTGCACCACCGTTCCATGTCCATCCATCTTCGGATATTAATCCACCTCCGCCTGTGCCGAACGTATAATATTTTCCATCACTTTCCATGATTGTGGATGGGTCGTGTATAAATGGTTCTCCAATTTGGGCCGCCACAGTCCCGGTAAGCAACAGTGATAACAGGACTGTTAAACCAGTTATTTTAATTTTTAATTTCATAATAATAAACAATTGAGTTCTTAACAGATTGACTTAATTAATTTTATTCGTAGCTAATAGTGATATCTTTCATGGGCTGCCCGCTTTCATCGAGGAAGCGAACGCAAAAATCACTCATCCCCGGACCATTGATTACGGCACCGCGTATGATGTTCTTTCCTTTGTTCAATGTCAGGGGTTGCGATACCACATCATCCATCACCATGCGCCTGTCCCCGGAAAGTATTGCTACTTCCTTTCCATTAAGCCACCACATAGATGCTGAGTTTGACCCAATTGCCAACCTTACATTTTTTATTTCCCGCGGACTGTTTATTACGGTTACTGCCCAAAACAATACTCCATAAACCGGTTTATTCAAACCATAAGCAAAACGAAATAATTTGACATTGAAATTTTTGCTGTCCAATGCATGCCAGGTTAACTCCTGCTCTCCAACTTTCACCTTTTCTCCATCTTTCGGTAGAATAGTAAACTGGTTTGGAAAGTACAAGGTGTCAAATACTCTTCTGATGTAGCTGTCGGTAAAAACGGTATTGCTCCGGTTTGGTTTGCTAATTGGTTCTAAGAGTGACCAGCGTTGAATGAATCCTTCGGCATCCGGTGTCTTTGCTTTTGCGGTGGCCGGGCTGAAGTAGGCGGCGATGCTTCGCGCAGTATCACTTTTGGCATTACTATCCGTTTTGCTCTTTGATGTGGCGGAACATCCCTGTAATCCTAATCCTGCTAAAATTACAAAGCTTCCCGCCAGCAACAATGTTTTGCGTTTCATGTCCATGGTAGATATTGTCGTATTTACAATTGATTTTT
>JAHEZA010000565.1 GCA_023251335.1 Chitinophagaceae bacterium
CTTAGAAATGCGGTTTCAAAATGGTACCAGAAATGGTATCAGGTTGAACTGAATCCTGATAGTGAAATTCTTCCGTTAATTGGGAGTAAAGAAGGCATCATGCACATTTGTATGACGTATATTAATGAAGGCGATATTGTACTGATTCCTAATCCCGGCTATCCTACTTACAAGAGCGCGGCAAAAATTGCCGGAGCTAACGTACAGTCGTACACGCTGAAAGAAAACAATAACTGGTGTCCTGATTTTGAAGAATTGGAAAGATTGGATTTGACGAATGTAAAATTAATGTTTGTAAATTATCCGCAAATGCCTACCGGACAGTTACCCACAAACGAAATGTTCATGGAATTAATTTCTTTTGCAAAAAAACATCAGGTACTTCTGGTTCACGATAATCCTTATAGTTTTATTTTGAATGAACGTCCGATGAGCCTGTTGAGTTTTGAAGGAGCTAAAGAAGTGGTGATCGAATTAAATTCTTTCAGCAAAAGCCACAACATGGCCGGATGGAGAGTGGGTATGCTTTGCGGAGCAAAAGAAAGAATTGAAGAAATTTTACGATTCAAAAGTAATATGGACAGTGGCATGTTTCTCCACCTGCAACTGGCCGCAGCAAAGGCATTGGAGCTTGATCAAAGCTGGTACGATTCAGTAAATGCTGTTTATAGAAAAAGAAGAGAAAAAGTATTTGAATTATTGGATTTGTTGAAATGTTCTTATGATAGAAACCAGGCAGGATTATTTGTTTGGGCTGCAATTCCGGGAAAGTATAAACACGGATATGAACTAAGCGATAGCGTGCTGAATGATTCCAATGTATTTATCACACCCGGCGGAATCTTTGGAGATGCAGGTGATACATACGTCAGGGTGAGTTTGTGCGCAACAGAAGAAAAATTAGATGAAGCAATAAAAAGAATTAAAAATTGAATAAAATAACGGATGATGTTTGATAATGTTACCATTGTAGGGGTGGGTTTAATCAGTGGCTCATTTGCATTGGCCTTAAAAGAAAAAGGCTTTGCAAAAAATATTATTGGTGTCAGCAGAACGCAGGCAAGTATTGATAAAGCCAAAGAACTGGGCATCATTGACGAAGCGCTGCCGATGGAAGAAGCAGTAAAGAAAAGTGATTTTATTTACGTGGCGATTCCCGTTGATGTTACGGTACCTGTTGTGACGCAAATTATGAATCTTATAAATGACAAACAGATTGTGGCTGATGCGGGTTCTACCAAATACGCGTTGTGCAAATCGTTGGAAGATCATCCGAAAAGAAAACGATTTGTAGCCACACATCCTATGTGGGGTACGGAATATAGCGGGCCGGAAGCTGCTGTGAGAGACGCTTTTAAAGGCAGGTCGTGTGTGATTTGCGAAAAAGAAAAGAGTGATAGAGATGCGGTTGATACGATTGAGAATATTTATAAAAACCTGGGGATGCGCATCGTTTATATGAATGCTGAAAATCATGATATACATGCTGCGTATGTGAGTCATATATCGCACATCACTTCGTTTGCATTGGCAAATACGGTGTTGGAAAAAGAAAAGGAAGGAGATGCCATTTTTGAATTGGCGGGTGGTGGTTTTGAAAGTACAGTAAGATTAGCAAAAAGCAATCCTTCCATGTGGGCTCCGATTTTTATGCAGAACAGGGAAAATGTGCTGGATGTTTTAAATGAGCATATTTCGCAGCTAAGAAAATTTAAAGCGAGTTTGGAAAAAGAGAATTTAGACTACCTGACAGAGTTGATGGTGAACGCCAATAAAATAAAGAAGATTATAGAATGAGAGTTGAATGGTGAATAAGTGAATGGTGAATAAGAATGTCGGTTAATTGTTTATTTACTGTAAACACAGATAGTAGGTGACAAAAATATTGTTGTAATAAAAAATAAAATCAAACAAAAACAATGAACGAAACAATTCAAAAAATCTGGGACAAACGCCCGGTGATTATCAGCGGCCCATGCAGCGCTGAAACAGAAGAGCAAGTTGTGGAAACCGCCATGAGGCTTGCTAAAACAGGTAAGGTAGATGTGCTCCGTGCGGGCATCTGGAAACCACGTACCAAACCAGGAATGTTTGAAGGCATTGGCGTGAAAGGCTTACCCTGGCTGGCGCAGGCAAAGAAAGTTTCCGGTTTGCCAATTGCTGTGGAAGTAGCTACGGCAAAGCATGTGGAGATGGCGTTGCAATTTGACGTGGACATTCTTTGGATCGGTGCAAGAACGACCGTAAATCCTTTCAGTGTACAGGAAGTGTGTGACGCGTTGCGTGGAAACGATGTGCCCGTGCTTATTAAAAATCCTATTAATCCTGATTTGGAATTGTGGAGCGGAGGCATTGAGCGTCTGCAAAAAGTAGGAATAAAAGACATCGGAATGATTCATCGCGGATTTTCAAATTACGGTAATACGGAATTTCGTAATGCGCCCATGTGGCATTTGCCGATTGAAATGAAAAGAAGGTTTCCTGATATGCTGATAGTTTGTGATCCATCGCATATATGCGGTAAC
>JAHEZA010000566.1 GCA_023251335.1 Chitinophagaceae bacterium
AACAATGACAACAAGACGTTCGTTCTTAAAGACTTCATCTGTTCTTTCTGCAGGATTGATGATCGCTCCATCTGCCTTTAAAACCAAAAGCCCTTTAATCGGACTCCAGTTATATACTGTTCGTGATGCAATGACCAAAGACCCGAAAAGTGCGCTGGCGCATGTTGCAAAGATTGGCTATAATTCCGTTGAAGGTGCTACCTATACCGGCACCGAAAAATTTTATGGGATGACACCGCAGGAATTTAAACAGGTGTTGAAAGATAATGGCCTTTTAATGTATAGCAGCCACTATCGTCTTGGTGAAGATAAAGAGAACGGGCAAGTGATGAAAGGAACGATGTTGCATGATTGGGATAAAGCTATCGAGGACGCCAATAATGTGGGATTAAAATATATGATTTGCGCGTGGCTGTCTCCGGCCGAGCGCGGTACGCTGGAGCATTATAAAAAAATAGCAGATGACCTGAATATCGCCGGCGAGAAGTGTAAAAAAGCAGGTATCCAACTCTGTTACCACAACCACAATTTTGAATTTGAAAAACAGGACGGAAAATATCCGTACGATATTTTGTTGGCAACGGATAAAGAACTGGTAAAAATGGAGATGGATCTTTACTGGGTAAAAAAAGCAGGCCAGGATCCTATTGCACTTTTCAAAGAACATCCCGGACGTTTTCCATTGTGGCATGTAAAAGATATGGATAAAACACCGCAGCAAAATTTTACTGAGGTGGGAAATGGCGTCATTGATTTTAAAGAGATCTTTAAATATAAAAAACTGGCCGGCATGAAATATTTTTATGTAGAGCAGGATATGACGCCCGGCGATCCTTTTATAAGCATCAAGGAAAGTCTTGATTATATCAAGAAGAATTTGGTGTAGAAGAATTCCTGGACACCGATGACCCATTGACGATTCACAAATTCACCACTCAACATTCACCCATTCACCATGAAAATAATTTGCTTATTTTTTTCGCTTTTCACACTGTCTCAAAGTATTTACAGTAAACCAACAAATAAAGACTTTTATCAATTAAGGGTTTATCATTTAAAAGATGATAACCAGGTGAACATGACCGATAATTTTCTTAAGAATGCCTATCTGCCGGCGTTGCATCGTTTCGGGATAAAAAATATTGGCGTTTTTAAGCCACTCGCAAATGACACGGCTTCGGATAAAAGAATCTATGTTTTAATTCCTTTTTCTTCTTCCGAACAATGGGTGGCTATTTCTGATAAAATAAATAATGATGCTGCTTTTAATGCAGGCGCTAAAGATTTTCTGGCAGCCGATTCAAAAACGCCTTCGTTCGTAAGAATGGAATCTATATTGATGGAAGCTTTTCCGAAACAGACCCATTTGGTTTTCCCAAAACAAAAAAATCCAGAAAGAATTTTTGAATTAAGAAGTTACGAAAGCCCAACGATTCATTTGGCAAAAAAGAAGATGGATATGTTTAACAAGGATGAAATAAATATTTTTAATCGTCTTGGGTTCGATCCTGTTTTTTATGGAAAAGTAGTTTCCGGTAGCCGCATGCCCAACCTGATGTACCTGCCGATTTTTAAAAATGTGGACGACAGAAACGCTCAGTGGAAAGTTTTTGGCAATGATGCCAAATGGAAAGAAATCTCTACTGATCCTGCAAATGAAAATAACGTTTCTGTTTCGCACATTGATAGTATTCTTATGCATGCTGCCGATTATTCTGATTATTAAAAAAATAATAAAAAACCATGCATCTCAAAATTTCCGGAATTTTAAAACTTTCAATTATCAGTTATTGTATGATGTTATCAACAAATAGCTTTGCTCAAAAGATGGGAATCTTTGAAGGACAAACGGATGTTGGCAATGTGCTTCATGCGGGCAACGCCATTCATAATACCAATGAGGATGATTATTCGGTCTCAGGATCAGGAACTAATATTTGGTTTACTAATGACGAATTCCATTTTGTGTGGAAGAAAATGAAAGGCGATTTTATCTTACGTGCGCACGGAAAATTTTTAGGAAAAGGCGTGGAGGAACATCGGAAATTTGGGTGGATGATCAGGCAAAACCTGGATACCAGTTCACCAATGGTTGCCGCTACTATTCATGGAAACGGACTTACTTCACTTCAATACAGAACAGCACCTCACACCATTGTGGAAGAAAAACAATTTGATATACAAGGCCCGGATGTAGTTCAGCTGGAACGAAAAGGAAACCAATTCATCATGTCGGTAGCGCATTTCGGAGACACCTTTGTTTCGCAGGAGATTTCGGATGTTCATTTTGATGGGGATGTTTATGTGGGCTTATTTGTTTGCGCCCACAACAAAGATGTAATTGAAAAGGCCACTTTTGAAAATGTAAGAATTGTTGTTCCTGCGCCGAAAGATTTGGTGCCCTATAGAACATACCTCGGAAGCCATATCGAAACAATGGATGTAATGACCGGTAAAAGAAAAATATTGTATTCAGAAAATGTTTCTTTGCAAGCGCCCAACTGGATGAAGGACGGCAAAAG
>JAHEZA010000567.1 GCA_023251335.1 Chitinophagaceae bacterium
TTTGTATTGATAAATTGTAACAATGAAACTGACGTTTGTTGTATTAGAAATAACACATGGATTTAAATTTGGGATGATACAATCTTAATCCTCCACTATAAATGAATTGCATTTATTCGGTTGTGGCAAATTCCTAAAATGAGAATAATTTATTTTTTGAATTTCTTTAAAAAAGATGTTAGATATGGGCGATATACAAATTAAGAAATCAACAGAAAAATATGATGTGATCATTGTTGGTTCAGGTGCAGGTGGAGGTATGGCAGGATACGTGTTGGCAAAGGCCGGAGTTAAAGTGCTCATGCTGGAGGCTGGCCCCTACTTTGATCCGTCTAAAGATTCCAAACAACTTTTATGGCCCTGGCAATCGCCACGCAGAGGCGCCAGTACCACACGTGCTTTTGGGGATTTTGACGGCGCTTATGGCGGATGGCAAATAGAAGGCGAACCATATACGTTGAAAGACGATACGGAGTTTACCTGGTTTCGTTCCCACATGTTAGGAGGGCGCACGAATCACTGGGGAAGAATCTCGCTTCGTATGGGGCCGCATGATTTTAAAGGAAAAGCTTTTGATGGCGCTACAGATGACTGGCCTATCAGCTACGATGAAGTGAAACCATTTTATGATAAAGTGGATCGGCTAATAGGAGTATATGGAACTGCTGAAGGATTAGAAAATGATCCCGATGGTATTTTTCTTCCGCCGCCCAAACCACGCCTCAATGAAATGTTTATCATGGAGGGAGCAAAAAAGGCAGGCGTGAAGGTAATCCCGGGACGAGGCTCTGTGCTTACCAAACCATTGCCTGGAAACAATGACAGGGGTTCTTGTTTCTTTTGCGGCCAGTGTAACAGAAGTTGTAAAGTTTATGGTGATTTTTCTTCTTCATCCTGCCTGGTAATACCGGCAATCAAGACCGGCAATCTCAAAGTAATTCCTAATGCGATGGTACGGGAAGTAATCGTGGGCAAAGATGGTTTGGCGAAAGGAGTTTCCTACGTCAGCAAAGATGATATGATGGAATACCAGGTAAATGGCGACACAGTTATTTTGGCTGCCAGTGCATGTGGATCCGCAAGAATTTTACTGAATTCAAAATCAGCTACTCATCCAAATGGGTTAGCCAATAGCAGTGGCATTGTGGGGAGATATTTGCATGATTCTACAGGCTCAGGTATGTCTGGCTTTCTGCCCCAGCTAATGGATAGAAAAAGATATAATGAAGATGGAGTTGGCAGTGCTCAGATTCTTTCGCCGTGGGTACTCGACAATAAAAAACTGGATTTTCCACGCGGCTATCACATAGAATTTGGGGGTGGTATGCGCATGCCTTCATATGGTTTTGGCTCAGGCGTTCCGAGTGCGAATGGAATGATTCCCGGCCGCGACGGAAAGATGAAAGATGCCGGCGGTTTTGGCAAATCGTTGAAAGATGATTATCGTCGTTTTTACGGTGCCAATGTAGGCATGGCGGGCAGAGGAATGGCCATTGCCCGCGAATCTAATTATTGTGAAATAGACCCGAACGTTGTGGACAAATATGGTATTCCTGTGTTGCGTTTTAATTATAAATGGACCGATGCTGAAATTAAACAAGCCAAACACATGCAGGAAACTTTTGAATCCATCATGCATGGTATGGGCGCTATTATTACTTCTAAGGCAAAAGGCAAAGAAGATAATTATGGACTGCATACTCCGGGTGATATTATTCACGAAGTAGGTACTGCCAGAATGGGAGATGATCCCAAAATATCAGCATTGAATAAATGGAGCCAGGCGCATGATTGTAAAAATTTGTTTGTGACCGATGGCGCGCCTTTCGTTCAACAGGGAGACAAAAACCCTACATGGACAATTCTTGCTTTATCCATGAGAACAGCAGAATACATCATTGATCAAAAACAGAAAAAAAATCTCTGATTATGAACAGAAGACAATCATTAAAAGCATTAGGAATATCAACTATTAGCACAGGAGTATTGTTGGGAGCCTGCAAAACGGGCACGGATAAATCAACTGCGGCAGTAGCACAAGAAGATGATTTAGGCGGCGCCGACACAACAGGTTTGCAGGAGTTTGAAAAAGAACGGTTGAGAGAACTTAATAAAAAGCCGGCATTTTTTAATGCCCACGAACGGCTAACGCTTATTGCGTTGGGCGATTTAATTATTCCCAAAGATGAAGTATCCGGCAGCGCCTCGGATGCCAAGGTTATTGATTTCTTAGATTTTATTGTAAAAGATATTCCCGAACACCAGGTTCCTTTGCGTGGCGGATTAAAGTGGCTTGACCTGCAATGCCTCAACCGGTATGACCATTCTTTTATCGGGAGCACAACAAACCAGCAAGTAGAGATGCTCGAAGAAATTGCCTATCCTATGAAAGTGAAACCTGAAATGCATCAGGGAGCGGTTTTCTTCGACAGGTTGAGAGATCTGGTAGCTACAGGTTTCTACACTAGCCAGCTTGGTGTGAAGGACATTGGATACGTAGGAAATGTTCCCGGAAAATGGG
>JAHEZA010000568.1 GCA_023251335.1 Chitinophagaceae bacterium
GCGGACCGTAAATCCTTTGCCGACAGCACCCGCTGTACTACCAAAAAGTCTGTAGTCCAGTATCCAAATGATATAACAAAGCCTAAACCAAAAACAATCCCCATCCACTGAATGCCCATAGGGTTATCATTAAAATGCCCCAAAGACCTCCACATATGTGTATAATCGCCGTGAGGAAGATTTTGATGAATTCTTGCAACCATACCTTTCCATCCGCCAACCTCTATCAGTCCAAGAATAGGCACGAGCAAGGCTCCCGCCCAGATGAGTACAAACTGCAATACTTCATTAAATATCGCTGAAAGAAGGCCACCTAACACCACATAAACCATTACGGTGATAGAAGATACCCAGATACTAAAGTTTAAATCCCAACCAAGAATGACTTTCATTACCAGGGCCATAGCAAACATATTTACGCCACTCATGAGCACTGTCATAAAACCAAAAGAAACAGCGGATAACATACTGGTGCTATTGCCAAAACGCAATTTCAAATATCCCGGCACGGAGTGCGTTTTAGATATGTAATAAAACGGCATCATAATGATCCCCAGGAAAAGCATAGCAGGTATGGCGCCAATCCAATACCAATGGGCAGCTAAAATACCATATTGATAGGACGCTGCTGCCCAACCCATCAATTCGAGCGAACCAAGATTAGCTGAAATAAAAGCCAGCCCGGCAATCCACATTGTCATCTTTCTCCCGGCAAGAAAAAAATCATCACCGGTTTTCGTGTATCTTACCAGGTAGTACCCGATTCCCAATACAATCAGAAAGTAAATAACGATGATGAGTAAATCCGCCCAGTTTAATGAAATTAATCCGCCGGAAAGTAAACACCTGGTGAAGTGAATATGCATTTTGATTGTTTTATATTTTGTTATTGATTATAGAATACTTATTAAACTATAGTAGTTACTTTTATCTCATTGAAAGTTCATTCCATCTCAATTGATTTTTAAAATCTCTGAGTTTTGTTTCCTTGTCAATAAATACAACTTCAATTCCGGCCATGTCGGCGAAATCTTCCAAATGTTCAGGTGTTAAATTTTGGCTGAAACAAGTGTGATGCGCCCCTCCGGCCAGTATCCATGCCGCACAGCCGGTCGACATATCCGGATATGGTTTCCATAAAACCCTTGCCACTGGAAGTTTTGGCAAATCTTTTTCGGGAGCTACCGCTTTGACTTCGCTTACCAATAAACGAAAACGATTTCCCATATCAATGATGGAAGCATTCAAAGCTTCGCCACCGTTTACATTGAAGACTAAACGTACCGGGTCTGCTTTGCCACCAATTCCCAAAGGATGAATTTCGCAGGACGGTTTATTCTTTGCAATCGAAGGACAAATTTCGAGCATATGCGAACCCAACACCATTTCATTTTTCGGATCAAAATGATAGGTGTAATCTTCCATAAACGAATTACCACCCTTTAAACCGGTTGCCATTACTTTCATGGCGCGAACGAGGGCTGCAGTTTTCCAATCGCCTTCCGCTGCAAATCCATAACCATCTGCCATCAGGCGCTGGGCAGCTATTCCGGGCAATTGTGTCATTCCATGCAAGTCTTCAAATGTATCAGTAAAACCTTTAAAATTCCCTTCCTTTAAAAACTTTCTTAGCCCCAATTCTATCTTTGCTGCTTCACGTAATGATGCATAATTTTCTTCTCCGTTTTTCAATGATGCAGCTAATTTGTATTCTTCATTATATTGAATGCATAAATTATCAATTTGCTTTTCAGTTACTTTATTAATCATATTTACAAGATCGCCGACGCCATGTGTATTTACAGAATACCCAAACTTCATTTCAGCTTCTACTTTATCGCCGTCCGTAACAGCGACAAATCGCATGTTATCGCCAAAGCGTACAAACCTCGCTCCCTGCCAATCATGCCAGGCCGCCGCCGCCCGCGACCATGTATTAATTTGCTGTTGTACACTTTCGCTTTGCCAATGGCCAACTATCACTTTTCTTCGTTTATGCATACGCGTCATAATGAATCCAAACTCCCGGTCGCCATGTGCGCTTTGATTCAGGTTCATAAAATCCATATCAATATCGCTCCATGGAATATCACGGTTGAATTGGGTATGCAAATGACACAGCGGTTTTTGTAAAATCTTTAATCCATTGATCCACATTTTAGCCGGGGAAAAAGTATGCATCCACGTGATGACTCCGATACAGTTAGCGCTGCTATTGGCTTCCTGGCATATTGCATAAATTTCTTCCGGAGATTTCACGGTTGGTTTAAAGACAACTTTTACAGGGATAGTGGCGGCATCATTAAAAGCTTTGGAAATAATCTTTGAATGCCCGGCCACTTTTTTTAAAGTCTCTTCACCATAAAGATGCTGGCTTCCCGTTATAAACCACGCTTCGAGTTGTTTAAATTCTTTCATTGTTTGATTTTAAGACTGATTGATAATTCAGTTAATTTATTGTTTTACTGGTTAAAAATTTGAAAGCCTCTTCCCTGCCTTCATTCGACAAGTTCATG
>JAHEZA010000569.1:0-1410 GCA_023251335.1 Chitinophagaceae bacterium
TAATTATTTCTAATTTTGAATTGAGATTATAATTTCCGATATTAAGATTTATGAATAATATAATTGACAAACACTCCGCAAATCATTATCAGTGGGGAAATAATTGCGATAGTTGGATATTGGCTGACACACCCGCGTTATCTGTTAAACAGGAAAGTATGCCTTCGGACACACAAGAAAAATTACATTTCCATTCCCAAGCGCAGCAATTTTTTTTCATTTTAAAAGGGATTGCAACTTTTTATTATGATGGTAAAAAAGAAATCATTGTGGAACATCAAGGAATCCTGGTTGCCCCAATGACAAAGCATTTCATCGCAAATGAAGCAACAGGAACGCTTGAGTTTTTGGTTGTTTCTCAGCCGGACACGAAGCATGACAGGACAAATATTAAAGAAGTTCAATCCTAACTTTTCATTTAAAATATCATGTGCTGCGAATCAAACTGTTTCATGTTTCCAGGCCATATGTTATAAAACTCAAAATTATCCTGATAAAAAAATTTACTGGCAATGTTTTTGAATTGGTAAGTGAAGAATACATTTCTCAACTCAAAAACAAAAAACAATATGAAACTTTCAAATGCAATAATCGTATTAGTCGCAGGATTTGCCGCTGGCGCCCTGGCCGGAGTGCTTATGGCACCTGAGGAAGGATATAAAACCAGGAGAAAACTTCAAAGAAAAGCGAAAAAATATAAAAAACAGTTAGAAAAAACCACATCCGATTATAAAGATAAGGCCAGTGATATCCGCGACAACATCGAAGGCGCCGTAGATGACGTGAAAAAACGTTTTGCGTGATTCTTTCGGTAAACAGTAAAGTCCATTATTTGTTTGTTTACTGCTTTTTAATAAAAATTATTTTCCGATACAAAACTTACTAAAGATGTAATCAAGCCTGTCTTCATTGGTGATCTCGCCGGATATTTCGCCGAGGTAATGAAGGCAGCGGTTGATGTCTATTGAAAGTAAATCTCCGGTTAAATTATTGGCTATGCCTAATTTTATTTCCTTCAGGCTTTTCGAAACTTCCTGCAAAGCTGCGTAATGCCTTGCATTCGTTACGATGATATTTTCCGTATTAATTCCTTCACCACCTGCTATTTCAAAAAGTTTGTTTTTCAATTCATCAATTCCGGTTTTTTCCCGGGCTGATATAATTATCTCATTTTGATCTTCGTGTTTCAACACATCTGTAAATGTGTCCGCTTTGTTGGCCACAACGATTATATTTGAATTTTGTTTCCTTATAGCTAAAACAATTGTCTCAAGTTCATCCCGGCTCATTTCATTTACATCATACAAATACAAAACAATATCTGCGCCCTTTATCTTTTCTTTACTTTTCAGTACACCCATATTCTCAATGATATCCTGAGAATGCTCCCTGATACCCGCCGTGTCTATC
>JAHEZA010000569.1:1420-2511 GCA_023251335.1 Chitinophagaceae bacterium
TTTATCCCTGGTGGTTCCGGCGATGTCGCTTACGATTGCACGGTTTTCATTTAATAAAGTATTCAACAACGTGGACTTTCCTGCATTCGGTTTTCCTACAATGGCCACGCTGACCCCATTTTTAATTACATTGCCCAATCTGAATGATTCCGTTAATTGGTTTACCGTCTCATCAATTTTTTCGATGAGTAAAGAAAATTTTTTCCGGTCGGCAAATTCTACGTCTTCCTCGCTAAAGTCAAGTTCCAGTTCTATAAGGGAAGAAAATTTTATTAGCTCTTCACGCAATTCACTGAGTAAGTTTGAGAAGCCGCCGCGCATATTTTTAAGCGCGGCATTCTGAGAAGCTTTGGTGTTACTGGCTATCAAATCCGCCACAGATTCTGCCTGCGCCAGGTCTAATTTTCTATTCAGAAATGCTCTTTGAGTGAACTCTCCGGGCTTAGCCAATCTCGCACCGTTTCTAATAAGCGCGGTCAGCACCTGTTGTTGCACATAGGGAGAACCGTGGCAACTTATTTCGATCACGTCTTCCCCTGTGTAGGAAGCAGGCTTTTTAAATAATGAAATTACTACCTCATCCAATATCTCTTCGTCGTCTTTTAGGTAACCAACATGCAGCGTATTTGCAGATTGCTCTCTTAACATTTTTGAAGGGAAAAGTTTTTGAACAATTGGAAAAGATTGATCGCCACTAATTCTTAAAACGCCTATGGCGCCGATACCAGGAGGTGTAGCAATAGCGGCAATCGTATCGTCCCAACCAGATAATTTACTCTGCATCCGGCAAAGATAAGTTGCATTGATTTATAGCTGAATCGTTTATTATAAATATCACTGCTGATGATTCAGCACAAAATAATGCCGGATATCATTTATTTGAATCTCATCTATAACGTCTACAAAATTTTTGTAGGAGGACTCTGAAGAGGGATCTATTATCACTACCGTTTCGTTTTTATTGCCTGAAATCATCTTTACTTTTCTTTGTTTCTGTTGAATCACAGAACGAAGTTCGCTGTAAGAACAATGTTTCACCTGTCCGACAGACTCGCTTCTTCCCTCAAAATAATCAATACTGTTATTTCATA
>JAHEZA010000570.1 GCA_023251335.1 Chitinophagaceae bacterium
GATTGAAATCATTATAAAGAATGAAATAGAGAAAGACATGATATTATTTGAAGGAAATAAAATTATGTTGACCGATGCAGGAAAATTATTTGCTGATGGAATAGCTGTAAAATTATTTGTGTGATCCCTTTGCAGTAAATCAACAAATAATACGGATTTCTATTTTTTTGAAGTAAAGCGAACGATTACGAAAAATCAGGTAACATCAACAAGCAATTAAAAAATTAACGGCTATTTTTAGAAGAAATTTTACAATAGCTGTGTAGAAAAATTATTTCTGATATTAAATAATAAGCTCACCAAAGCGCTATCAGAAAAGAAATTAATTTTACTTACAAAACTGAATCATTATGAAAAATAAATGGTTGATTAATTGCCGTCAAAAGTTGCTATTAATTTTCATCTCAATTTTATCTTTTCAAAACTTAACTGCCCAAACGTCGGGTATCAATCCGGAGCTATTAAAAAATTACTGGAATGCACAATGGATCTCATGTCCTGATGTACCGGCAAGGGCTTATGGTGTTTATCACTTTCGCAAAACATTTTTATTGAACGATGCGCCAAAGAAATTTCTCATTCATGTTTCGGCTGATAATCGTTATCGTTTATTTGTAAATGGAAAGGCGGTTGGCCGCGGACCAGCCCGTGGGGATTTATACAATTGGAATTTTGAAAGCTATGATATTGCTCCATTTATTCATGATGGTGAAAATCTGATTGCGGCGCTTGTGTGGAATATGGGAGAATACGCTCCTGTTGCGCAGATCAGTAATCAAACAGGATTTTTATTACAGGCGGACGATGCCAATGAAAAAATCGTAAATACAAATACTTCATGGAAAGTTTTTAGAGATACAGCATTCACTCCCTGTGCAGTAAATATGGGCGCCGTACTGCACACTTACATGGTGGTTGGCCCTGGCGATGAGGTGCTTGCAAATTCTTATCCCTGGGGATGGGAGCAAACATCGTATGAAGAAAAAAACTGGAAGAATGCGAAAGCCGTAAATGCTGCCGCAGTCCCGTTTGGATACGGTTCGGATAACGTGTGGACACTTACACCGCGCACGATTCCACAGATGGAAGAAAAATTACAAAGATTATTTTCTATTCGCAAAAGTGAAAATATGCAAGTAAAAGATACTTTTATAAAAGCCAACCATCCACTTTTGATTCCTGCAAATACTTCTGTAAGCATTATGTTAGATCAATCTTTTGAAACCACGGCATATCCGGAACTGATGGTGAGCAAAGGAAAAGATGCAATTATAAAAGTGACTTATGCCGAAGCCTTGTTAGATAGTAACGGCAAAAAAGGAAACCGTGATGATATTGCAGGTAGAGCCATCAAAGGGTTGTTTGATATTTTTCATGCTGATGGTGGCAATCAGCGAACTTGTGCACCGCTATGGTTTCGCACGTACCGTTATGTACAAATTGATGTGCAAACCCACGATGAACCATTAAGCATAGACGATTTTTACGGATACTACACAGCTTATCCGTTTCAACAAAAAGCTACCTTCGCCAGCAACGATTCTTCTTTGCAACAGATTTGGAATGTAGGCTGGAGAACCGCGCGTCTATGTGCCGGGGAAACTTACTATGATTGTCCCTATTATGAACAATTGCAGTATGAAGCCGATACAAGAATTCAATCGCTGATATCATTATATAATTCAGGTGATGACCGCCTGATGCGCAAGGCGATTCATGATTTTTATAACTCGAGAGTTCCATCCGGACTTACGCAAGGGCGCTATCCGAGCAATCGCCTCCAGGTGATTCCACCTTTTTCTTTGTTCTGGATTTCGATGTTGCATGATTACTGGATGCTTCGCAGCGATACAAATTTTGTAAAGAATTATCTAAATGCTACTACCTTGATCCTTGATTGGTACCAGCAACATATTGACCCCAAAAAAGAAATGCTTGGGCCGATGGACTGGTGGAACTTTACAGATTGGAATAATGCTTTTCCTGGTGGTACTCCCCCTGGAGCAACAGATGGAAATTCTTCAGTAATTACTTTGCAATTCGTTTACACGTTGCATCAGGCCGCAGATCTGTTTAAATATTTTGGTCAAAAAGATTTGTCGCAAAAATATGCCCAACTGGCCCATCGACTTTCGGCCGGTGTTTATAAGAATTGTTTCGATAAAGCAAAAATGGAAATAGGCGATACGCCTGAAAAAAATTCATTCAGCCAACATGCTTCTATTTGGGCTGTGCTGACAGATGCCATTCCTGTGGCTCAACAAAAGCGAGTAATGGAAAATGTGTTAAGCGACACCTCCTTAAGCCAGGCTACTTTTTATTTCAGGTTTTATCTTACCCGCGCGATGATAAAAGCAGGGCTTGGTGATTTGTATTATTCCCAGTTAACACCATGGAGGAATATGTTGAAGATCGGATTAACAACCTTTGCAGAAAATCCGGAACCCACGCGTTCCGATTGTCACGGATGGTCCGCAAGCCCGGAATATGATTTTCTGGCAACTATCTG
>JAHEZA010000571.1 GCA_023251335.1 Chitinophagaceae bacterium
TATTATTACAACGGATCTGATCTTACCTATAAAAGAAATGCTTTCGGTTTTTTTGCAGATGCAGGTTATAAATTTAAAAAATTGCCTACTTTTTTTAACCGGGGCATGCGAATGACGCACATTATGCAAGGAGGCTATATAAAGCCGACTTTTACCATCGGATACTATAGCGATGATGCGCTTAATAACAAAGATTATACAAATCCTTACATTGAAAGACGGCATAACGTTTTTGGTGCACTTACTTTAAACTTTGGTAAAGAATGGGTATTTGGTGATAAATTTTTGTTGGATATCTACTTAGGATTGGGATATGCATTTGATAATATACCAAATAACGACGAAGATTATTATTACGAGGATCTATACAATCATTTTGTAATTCAAACTGGTGGCTCTGGGAGCCTTGCGCTTACCTCCGGTTTAAAAATTGGATGGCTCATAAAATAATAAAATGCTGAAGTCCCGTTTTTGACACCTACCCTTTCCTTAATTTAATAAACAAAAAAAAGGCGCTCCACTGAAGGTGCGCTTTTTGATGTCATCGTGTCAGATATTAATGAATGGCACTTCTTTTGTAAAAGATTGGAAAAATAAATTATGCAAAAAGGAAATATAAGAGTTCAAACGGAAAACATTTTCCCAATCATTAAGAAGTTTCTTTACAGCGACCATGAAATTTTCATTCGCGAACTGGTAAGTAACGCGGTAGATGCCACTCAAAAGCTGAAAACACTGGCTTCAAATGGCGAAGTAAAAGGTGATATCGGCAACACCGATATTCATGTGAAAATTGACAAGGATAAAAAAACACTTACTATTTCCGATAAAGGAGTGGGAATGACGGAGGAAGAAGTGGATAAATATATCAACCAGGTGGCATTTAGCGGCGCGGAAGAATTTTTAGAAAAATACAAAGGAAAGAATGAAGCCAATATTATCGGCCATTTCGGTCTTGGTTTCTATTCTTCTTTTATGGTGAGTGAGAAAGTAGAGATCATTACCAGAAGTTATAAAGAAGATGCTAAACCCGTAAAGTGGGAATGCGATGGTAGCCCGGAGTATTCTTTCGAAGTAGCTAAAAAGAAAAGCAGGGGAACCGATATTGTGCTTTTTATAAATGAAGAAAGTAAAGAATTTTTAGAGCCTGAAAGAATCAGGCACATGCTCGAAAAATTCTGTAGATTTTTGCCTGTTCCTATTTTCTTTGAAGACAAACAAATAAATAATCCAACACCCGCCTGGACAAAAAAACCTGCCGACCTGACAACACAGGACTACCAGGATTTTTACAAAGAACTTTATCCTTTCAGCGAAGCACCCTTATTCTGGATTCATTTGAATGTAGATTACCCTTTTAATCTTACCGGAATTCTTTATTTCCCGAAAGTGAAAAAGAGTTTTGAAATTCAAAAAGATAAAATACAATTATACAGCAACCAGGTATTTGTTACAGATGAAGTAAAAGATATCGTTCCCGAATTTTTAATGTTACTGCACGGCGTTATTGATAGCCCTGATATCCCACTAAATGTTAGCAGAAGTTATTTGCAAGGCGATCCAAACGTGAAAAAAATAGGATCTTATATTACTAAAAAAGTAGCAGATAAATTAGATGAGCTTTTTAAAGATGATAGAAAATCTTTTGAAGAAAAATGGGAAAGCCTCGGACTGTTTGTAAAGTATGGAATGATAACAGATGATAAATTTTTGGAAAAAGCCAATAAATTTAATTTGTTTGAAGATGCATCCGGTGGAAAGTTTTATACACTGGAAGAATACAGAACCGAAACAGAAGCGTTGCAAAAGAACAAAGAGGGCAAATTGGTGATGCTATACACTACCGATCCGGTGCAGCAAAATAGTTTTATCAAAGGCGCCGAACAAAAAGGATATAAAGTAGTAAAGCTGGAAACCATTGTGGATGCTGCGTTTATTAATAATATGGAGATGAAATGGCAGGATGTACAGTTTGTAAGAGTGGATGCTGACATCCTGGAAAACCTGATTGATAAAGACGAAAATAAAGAAAGTGTTTTAAGCAAGGAAGAAGAAGAAAAACTGAAAGAATTATTTGCGGTAGAAATGCCTGAATTGCACACAACCGTAGAGGTAAAAGGCTTGTCAGCAGAATCAGCTCCGGTAATTGCTACCCGGCCGGAATTTATGAGAAGGATGAAAGACATGGCTATGAATGGCGGCGGAGGCATGGGAGGTTTTTATGGCAACATGCCGGAAGAAGTAACGCTGACCGTGAATGGAAATCATCCTATCTATCAATCTATTTTAAAAGATGATAATAAAGCTGAGCAGGAAAATTTGGTAAGGAACTTAACGGACCTTGCGTTGCTTTCTCAAGGATTATTGAAAGGAAATGAACTGACTACCTTCATCAACAGAAATATAGAAATGATGGAAGGGAAAACAACAAAATCAAAAAGCAAGATTATTACTGAAATATAATTTTCGTTCTTTAAAAAATGAAGCCATCCTTGTAACAATGGGATG
>JAHEZA010000572.1 GCA_023251335.1 Chitinophagaceae bacterium
CCAATTCTATTTTCTTCATATTATCTCATCCGGTACGCCGGATTTTTTTTGAATAACAAATATAAAAATTAAATGCCTTTTCGTGAATTGTAAAATCTACTCAAAAGGCAAATCCGGAGCAACTTAACTGATGCCCTTTAATTTTTTAACCGCTTCTGTAATTTTAGGAACTACTTCAAAAGCATCGCCAACTATTCCGTAATCGGCGGCTTTAAAAAATGGCGCTTCGGGGTCTTTATTAATTACAACAATTGTTTTGCTTCTGTTTACACCCGCAAGGTGCTGAATAGCGCCTGAGATGCCAATCGCAATATATAAATTCGGTGCAATAGTAAGCCCTGTCTGGCCAACATGTTCGTGATGTGGCCTCCAGTCGCTATCACTTACCGGGCGACTGCATGCAGTTGCGGCACCAAGCGCTTTGGCGAGGTCTGTTACGATTGCCCAGTTCTCCGGGCCTTTCAACCCACGGCCACCACTAACTACTAACTCAGCTTCTGCCAATGGAATTTCTCCTGCTACTTTTTTAACTTCTTTTATCTTAACTTTCGATTGAGGGACTTCAACATTTAATTCAGAAACTTCTGCACTTCCTTCTCCTTCGGCTACTTTATAAGAGTTAGCATTTAATGAAATTATTTTTACTTCAGTTTTAATAGAAACATTGGCAAAAGCTTTTCCGCTGAAAACGCTTTTCTTTACTGCAAAACCATTTGCAGTTTCAGGTAAAGCAATTGCTCCCGAAACCAGTCCGGCTTTTAATCTTACGGATAGGCGTGGCGCAATTGATTTGCCATTAAAGTTGTTGGAAAACACAATCACTTTTGCACCCGTGTCTTTCGCGGTCTCAGCAATGATGTGCGTAAACACCTCATCATCAAAATTATTCAACGCGTCATTTTTTACCGTATGAATTTTCTTCAAACCGTATTTTCCTAATGCGGCCAGGTCATCATTTACATTTCCTAATACAATCCCTTCTGCAGAAGTATTTAAATTTTCTGCCACTTTTGCCCCATAAGCTGCGGCTTCAAAAGAACTCTTTTTTATGTGTCCATCTGCCTGGTCTAAAAATATTAATACACTCATTTTGTAGATTAATTTTTGGCTTCCAAAACCTTTAAGGATTCAATAAAGCCTCAGTAAACAAATAAATATTTAAGATTCCTGTTTTTACTTTCAAAACTTTTGTAATGGACGTTAAATCACTTTCGCTTCTTCATGCAGCAATCTCACCAATTCTTCAGGCTGATCTGCCGGAATTAACTTTACCCCTGCTTTTGCCGGCGGTAATTCAAAAGAAGATATTTCCGTAAAAGTGTCTGCCTGCACAGGTTCCAGTACTTTCAACGGTTTTGTCCGGGCGCCCATAATTCCTCTCATATTGGGAATTCTCTGTTCGGCCATTCCTTTCTGGCAGCTAACTACCGCCGGAAGATTTACTTCATCTGTTTCTTCGCCACCTTCTATTTCGCGCTCTACAGTTGCTGTATTTCCACTTAAAGTAAATTTGGTAGCGAGAGAAATAAATGGAAGGCTTAGCAATTCTGCCACCATACCGCCAATAGAAGATCCGTTATAATCTATCGTTTCTTTTCCGGTAAAAATAAGATCGTAATTATTTTGTTTGGCTATTTCTGCTATTTGTGAAGCGATAAAAAAATCATCATGACTATCGCTGTTTACCCTGATCGCTTCATCGCCACCGAGCGCCAATGCTTTACGTATTATCGGGTCGTTATCCGCGCCGCCCACATTGATCAGATGCAATACAATGGAAGGATCTGCTTCTTTTAATTCAATCGCTCTTACCAAAGCGTACCATTCATCATAAGGATTCAGAATGAATTGTACACCTGCTTCGGAAAATTTCGTGTTGTTATCTGTGAAGGCTATTTTTGCCGTCGTATCCGGCGTTTTGCTGATGCAAACCAGTATCTTCATATCGTCTTTTTTAAGAGGTGCGAAGATACTAAGGAATAAAAACGTAAAAAAGTTTTGATGGATAGGATTAATAAGCTTAAAGAATATATGAAAACTGCGGACAAAGACAGTTTTCTGCAACATGCGCTTGCATTGGAATATATCAAAATTGGCAATGATGAAGAGGCGAAAAAGTTGTTTAACGAAATACTTAAAAGAGAACCAACCTACCTTGGCTCGTATTACCATTTAGGAAAATTATTGGAAAGGATCGGCGACACTCAAAAGGCGATGCGCGTTTATAAACGGGGAATGGAAGTAGCTGAGGCAGCAAACGATTCGCATGCTTATAGTGAATTGCAGGGCGCGTACGAAGACGCGGAAGATGAATTGGATTCGTTGCCGTAGAGACAGGCTGCTACCTGTCTTTCTAACAGAATTCCTTCTTTCTTGGTCATGGCCACAATTTGTAAAATAAAAATCATCGTTATTTATTTGTTTACTATAATTCCTGTTATCGAAAAAAAGCAACATGTCTTTATTAGAAGAATTGATAAAAAATATTAAGCGGCAAAATCTTTT
>JAHEZA010000098.1 GCA_023251335.1 Chitinophagaceae bacterium
GAGAATCTTCCCAGGTTTCCTGTCGTCCAAATGGCGTGGCATCAAGAAATCCCCAAACATTGCCGATAACTTCAGTACCACGCGAATTGGTAAAATAGGTCCGGAAGATTTCATCTCCATCGCGCAGGAATACGCTTAGTCCGTGGGTTTCTCCTTTGGGGGTGCTGATGCTAAAGTCTGTGTTGAATGAATTGTGTTCGGAAGAAACCCAGCGATGTGACCAGCCCATGCGCTTACGGTATCCTTCAATGTTTTCAATCGGTGCGCGTGATACAAACGCCATGGAAATTCCGCGCGCTTTCAGGTGAATTGGCGTGAACTGTCCAATATTATCCATGAACATCGAACAGCCCGGACATGCTGCTGTGGGCCAGCCGCCTACTCCCGGAGCAAACATGAAATGATAGAGTAATAACTGCTGATGGCCATCAAACAAATCCAATAAACTTACTTCACCACCTGGCCCATCGAAGATGTAATTCTTTTCAATTCTAACCATTGGCAACCGGCGGCGCTTCGCAGCCAACGCATCGCGCAAGTGTGTGAATTCCTTTTCTTTTTTCAGAAATTCCTGGTGGGCAAACTCCCATTCATCGGGCGATACAATTGCGGGTAACGCAGATTTTTGATTCTCCATTTGTAATTATTTTTAGTATGCTGACGTTTAATCTTTGATCTTTTTGTAAATATTTTTTATCTGGAAAACATGTTTTTTTGTATGGTAAATAATAAAAGTGATCCATTCCCATCTTGTAAACTCGCCCAAGGTGGGGAAAGGAAAATCAGTACAAGTCAGGGACAAATCCATTGATTCTGCTTTTAGTTTTATATCATCCATGGTTTCATTTAAATCGGAAATAAGCTTATGTTTCTCTTTAGGCAGATCAGAAGGCCAGATAGACTTTGCTGAAATTGCTTTTTTTGTAAAGTCAAGGAAGATTGATTTGAGAAATTCAACCTTTTCGTCTGCCGGCCTTTCCGTAAGTTGAGTATTTCCTGATATTATTTTTGCTATTCCCGGATTTGACTTTAGTAAATGCTCTCCCACCTGACCAGCGGTCCAGCTTCCTTCAAAAGGAACCATATTCAATTCTGTATCATTAAATAATGAAAGAGTTTGAAGTAATTCTTCTGAGGTCTCATCCAAAGATGAAAGCAATTCTTTTTTATTCAATTCTTTTGTGACAATGTTCATGATCTTATTTTTAATTTGATTACCGTTTTATTGATTTTGTTTACACTCCAAATTGCCTCAAATGATGGTCGCTGTGTTTATAAACAAAATAGCCAACTTGTTCTCTTGTCATTTTTCCAAAGAACGGATGCATAAAATCAAGAGCAGCGTAGTTAGCAAATTCTTCGGTTCCATCAATCCATTTTTTTCTTTGCATTTCCAGGTTACCGCTTGCTTCTTTTGTCACTACTTCAGGTGTAGTTGGTGTATTTTTTCTGAGAGGCGCATCATCTTTCAATACATTTTTTAATGCCGCCTTTCCAAAAATCCTCCCGATGAATACCCGTTTACTTTTCACCCTGCCCAACATCAATTGTTGCCACAGTGCATTATGAGTGAGCATCTGATAAATATTCATTTTGCCCCACAACGGTTTGCTGTTTTCGTTTAATGAACTAATTCTCACTATTAATTCATCTCTTGTTTCTTTGTCAAATATTGTTTTCATATCACGGTTACCTGATGCACACTTTCTTTGTTTTCTACATATTTTTTAAAATTATTCAAAACTCCCTGGCAAAAATTTCTTTGAATATCCAGCGGTGTTTTCGCCTCTGGTTCGAAAGTCTCGGTGATGGTTACGCTATTTTCATTCTCAAAAAATTTATTTATAGTTTTCCTTCCATCAGCCAATGTGTATTCAATCAGTTTATCGAATATCACTTTATCATATTTACCACAGAAGTCGAACCCATCGCTGCCATCTTTAGCTTGCATTCGAAATAAAAAGTTTCCACCATCTTTCACATCATTTTCAACTTTTAATGTTTGCCAATCGTCTGAAGGATTGTTCCATTGCATAATGTCATCAGGTGTTGTCCAACTTCTCCAAACATTTTCAATGGTTGCATTTATAGTCGTTTGAACTGTTATTGGATCGTTCATAAATAAAAATCTTAATTAAAAGTTGGTTTACTGCTATCAGCGTTTATTTTTTTCAGGCGCATAATAAAGTATTACCACTCCCGAATTAAGTGTTTTTGTACGCAACAATTTCAAACCAATTTTTTTGTGAAGCCCCTTAAACAAAGGGTTTCCTTCTCCTAATATTACCGGATTCACCACTAACCGGTATTCGTCAATCAAACCTGATTTTGTAAGTTGTGAAACAATATTTCCGCTTCCAAATATCACGATATCTTTGCCCGGTTGCTGTCTCATTTTCGTTACTTCTTTTGCAAGATTTCCTTTTACCAATTTTGAGTTATTCCAGTCCACCTGTTTCAATGTTTTTGAAAAAACTATTTTGTTTAAATGATTCATCTTATGTGTAATGACGGCATCGTCATCAGTAGCATTTGGCCAATAGCTTGCCATCATTTGATATGTTACCCTTCCAAACAAAATAGTATCCACTGAATTAAGCACTTCCCTGGCATATTCAAAAAATTCTTCCTCAACTACAAACCAGTCCAATTCCTTATTGGTTCCTTCAAAAAATCCATCCACTGAAACCAGGTTTGAAACTATAATTTTTCGCATAATATTTTTTTAAGCCATTATTATTTTTCTTCAATCACGGATAAAATGTTTCCCGCGGGATCTTTGAACCAGGCGATATTCGGGCCTTTGCCACCACCACGGCAAATTCCCTTTTTGTCTGTTTTAATGGGTTCTTCATATTGTTCAAACGTGATCCCTTTTTTGATGAGTTCATCAACTGCTTCATCAATATTTTTTACCGGAAAATTAAGAATGGTAAATGTAGCCGGAACATGATTTGGTTTTGGATAAATGACGATGTGGTTACCTCCTTCAATATCCAATTCTATCAAACCCATCGGATTATCTGTTACATCCAGACCAAGAATTCCTGAGTAAAATTCTTTTGCCTTTTGTATATCATTTACCGAAAATCCGCTAAATGCTTTTGATTGTTTCAGCATAATTTTATTATTTACAATGTGAAAAAAAATTGTTTTTTATTTTAATGATTCATCTGAACCAAACACATCATTTCATCTTCATTTATATACCATTCGATGGCCGGTTTTGTTTTATTCACCCGGGAGTCTTCTATTATTTCGGAAAAAACATCTTTGATGGAATTGGTTTTATTCTGCCAACCAGAAACCTTCATTGTCAAATAATCTCCTTTTTCAATAGTAAATTTTTCATAATTAAATTTTTCACCTTCACCCGGAAATTTTTCTTCGGCAAGTGCGTAATATATCATTTTACCATTTTTAAATTCGCTCAAGCCATAATAGGAACGGGCGCCTGCGCAGTCTCCGGTCTTTTGTATCAATATATCAAAAGCATCTCCAATACCTGCCGGAAAAGTATTAACAGAAAACCCAAAAACATTTACATCTTCAGGAAAATTGAATTCTTTCATGGCTGTGTTTTTAATTTATTATACAAATTTATTGCCACCTCATAAAATATCCGGGGTGCAAATACGCCAATATAAGGGGCTATTTGCGACAAAAAGTTTCCCTATTTTTGTTGCCACAAAGAAAAGTTCAATGAAACACATAACCATATTAGTTACGCCAGGCAGTAATTTAGCGAGCATTGATACACCTCGCCGTGCCTTCCTTTCGGTTAACGAGGAATTGAAAAATAAAAATGAATCTCCCCTCTTCAAAGTTGAAATAGCAGGAAGCGTAAAAGAAATCAAACTGAATAATGGTATATACACAATTCATCCTGATGTGGAGATAAAAAATTTAAAGAAAACAGACCTGGTGATAATTCCGGCATTTGAGGGTGATATTAAAAAAGGGGTAGAACAAAACTCAGATTTAATTCCGTGGATCATTCAGCAATACCGGAAAGGAGCCGAAGTTGCCAGCCTATGTGTAGGAGCATTCTTGTTGGCCGCAACAGGTTTGGTAGATGGAAAAAGTTGCTCAACACATTGGCGTGCTACTAATGATTTTAAAAAGATGTTTCCAAAAGTGAACCTCGTACCCGATAAAATTGTTACAGATGAAAATGGCATCTATACCAGCGGAGGAGCTTTTTCCTCGTCCAATCTTATTTTATATCTTATCGAAAAATATGCAGGCCGGGAAATCGCTGTCCATTGTTCTAAAACTTTCCAGGTTGACATTGACCGTGATAGCCAGTCGCCCTTTATTATTTTCAAAGCACAAAAGGATCATAATGATATTCATATCAGAAAGGCTCAGGAGTTTATTGAGAAAAATGTACACGAAAGAATTTCGGTAGATCAAATAGCTTCTTTGCTTTCCATAGGGCGCAGAAATCTCGAGCGCAGATTTAAAAAAGCAACATCCAATTCTCTGATAGAGTACATGCAAAGAGTCAAGGTGGAAGCGGCAAAACAAAGATTTGAAACTTCTACAGATAACGTCAATGAAGTGATGTACAATGTGGGATACAACGATGCAAAAGCATTCCGAAATACCTTCAAACGCTTTACTGGCTTATCTCCGGTGGGCTATAGAAACAAATATAACAGGGATTTGGTAGCTGTTTGAATATTGTTAAAAATTGTTCAGAACGGAAGTTTTTTACGAAACTCACGCCACTACTCACTATTATCGTTTGGTAAATAATAATATATATGTAAATTACAGGTTTAATCCCTTGCTTTACATTATAACCCAAAATTCTACATGATGCTGTACCCCAAATTTGCATCTCAGTTAGCCACTTGTATTTTATTATGTCCAATCATTTTTTTAAATTCCGAAACGGTAAATGCCCAGGCGGTAACTGAAATTATTAGCACTTACAATACTGATTTTAAAAGCAGTACCATCGATAGCAACACGAAGACTGAATTGGTTTTGCCCGTTGGGATTACATCTTTCATTTCCTCGGTTTCCGGAAGTGACATTCATCTTTCATGGCAAACGGATACAGAAAGCAATAGCAGCTACTTTGAAATAGAAAGCAGCATAGATGGTAATCAATTCAATAAGTTGGGTACAGTCAACACAGTGGGGAACAGTTCTTCGAATATCGAATATTCCTTCGAGGACCGTGACGTCGTAGGTGGCGCTCACTACTATCGCCTCAAGCAATTTGACAAAGACGGAAAATTCGAGTACAGCAAAATTATAAAGCAAGTTGCTTTTATTGAAAAAAATGAACTGAGTGTTAGCGCGTACCCCAATCCTGCGGTCAATAATGTGATCGTTACTAACCCGGCGTCGGTTCAGGAAGGGGTGCTTAATTTATATAATTCTGTAGGAAAATTATTATGGACAAAAAAAATAGCCCCGGGAACAACACAAACAAATGTCAATATTTCTTCTTATCCGCAGGGCAGCTATATCTTTCAATTTAGTAATTCCCAACAAGAAACATCTGTGGTTAGGTTTCTGATAAAATAGTTGCTTCGAATATAGAAGAGCACCATGTCTTTTGTACGTGCACATAATCCTCTTTAGAGATCAGCATAGAAGTAAACGAACAAATTATTCAATTTTCTGTTCAGGGGCAGTTTGTTTTATTTGGACCATGAGATCTTTGAAAGACGATGATTAGTTTTTGGTGGGAAATTATTTTATTTCATCAAAAGCCTTAATCCTTCTTTGAATACATCTGCACGAATTCTTCCACACTGATGGCGTCTTCTACCTTAAAATTTCCAATTCTTGTTCTGCGCAATTGGCTAAGATAACCGCCGCACCCGAGTGAAGCTCCAAAATCATTTGCCAAACTTCGTATATACGTTCCTGTTGTGCATACTACCCTAAATGAAATTACGGGCAGTTCAATGTTTGTAATTTCAAATGCACTAATGGTGATTGCTCTCGGTTCAAGTATTACTTCTTTTCCTTTTCTTGCCAGGAGATAAACAGGCTTTCCTTTTTGTTTAATGGCAGAATGTATCGGAGGTATTTGCCATATTTCCCCGGTAAATTGTTTTGTTGTTTCTCTTATGGTTTCTTCTGTAATTCCATCTAACGATTTAAAATTTCCTGGTGCACTTTCCAAATCATACGTTGGTGTAATAGCCCCCAAAGTTATTGTTCCTGTATATTCCTTTTCCTGCGCCATATACTCATTTATCTTTTTGGTAAACTTTCCCGTACAAACTATTAAAAGACCTGTGGCCAATGGATCCAGCGTACCGGCATGTCCAACTTTCTTAATTTTTATAACATTCCGTATTTTTCTGACTACATCAAATGATGTCCATTCCAGGGGTTTATCAAAAAGTAAAACCCTTCCTTCTTCAAATGTATTTTCAATCATTATTGATAATTATTGCTTTCGTAGGGTACGGTTTTCCCGTATCCTCAATCAGGGCAGTGGTGCCCCCTACGATCAAATTGCCTGCCGTGCTTTCAATTCCAAATATTTATTAATCGAGTTTACTGTAAGGTTCTTCGGCGAAGATAGGATGGAAAGAATTCCGTATTTGGAAAGTTCTTTGGCAATAATCCTTTTTTCAAAAGAAAATTTTTCAGCAATCGTTTTTATATAAACTTCTTCCACCGTTTCTGCACGGGAATTGGTCAATTGATCCAACTCTGAATTTTCGAAAAAGACAACTAATAATAAATGATTCTTTGCAAGAAGCCGTAAATAATCCAACTGCCGGTTTAGCCCCGAAAGTGATTCGAAATTGGTAAACAAAATGAGCAGGCTGCGGTGTTTAATTTTGCTTCTTATTTGTCCATAAAGCATTTCAAAATCGCTTTCTAAAAAATCAGTTTTCTGTTTGTAAAGTAGTTGTAAAATATGTTCAGCCTGTGATGGCTTTCTGTCAGCAGATAAAATATTTCCAGGCTCATTTGAAAAAGTGATCACGCCTACCCTGTCCTGTTTTTTTAAGCAAACATTGCTTAATACAAGGCAACTGTTAATAGCATAGTCCAACAAAGTCATTCCGTCAAAAGGCATCTTCATCAGCCGGCCTTTATCTATAATGCAATACACCTGTTGTGACCTTTCTTCCATAAAATTATTTACCATCAGGCTGCCCTTTCGCGCAGATGCTTTCCAGTTCAACGTTCGCATATCATCACCGGATACATATTCTTTAATCTGTTCAAACTCCATGCTCTGGCCTATCTTGCGAATCTTTTGATTGCCATTCTCCAGTTGTAGTGTGGTACCGGAAAATAGTCGGTAGTTATGTAATTGCATAAATGCAGGATACACAGGAATAACCTGGCCCGCTTCTGTCGTAAATCTTCTTGCTATGAATCGAAGTGGTGTAGATACAAATAAATGAATATTTCCAAAATAATATTCTCCCCTTTGTAATGGCGTTAAATACCAATGAATTTTTTTTTGCTGACGCGGTTTTAGCGCTAATCTTCTTTTCCAGTTCCTTATTTGTAATTGCACTGGCAATTCATCAATTACCTCCGCAGACACCGGGAATTTAAATTCACTTTTGACAGT
>JAHEZA010000573.1 GCA_023251335.1 Chitinophagaceae bacterium
TCTTTCAGCAGCCGTACCTTTTTATGGTACCAAACCCGCTGCAGAAGAGGTGCCCAGGATACAAGCGCCACTCCTTCTTCAATATGCGGGCCTCGATACCCGGGTCAACGAAGGCGCACCGGCATACGAAGCAGAATTAAAAGCTAACGGCAAAGCTTACACGGCCTATGTTTATCCTAATGTAAACCATGGATTTCATAATGACACCACGCCACGTTACGACAAGGCTGCCGCAGAATTGGCGTGGCAAAGAACCATGGATTTTTTTAAAGAGAAATTAAAATAATGAACAAAAGGTTTGTTTACTGGTAAAAAACATTTTTATGGATAACACAAAATCAAAAGATTTTCTCCGTGAACTTAACATGGAGTATCCCGCTACCAAAGCCTGTTTGGAAAGGATTCCCGAAAACTTATTTGAATACAAACCACATGAAAAATCAATGAATATGGGTTACCTGGCTTTGCTGGTGGCTGAAATTCCATTATGGATTAAGCACATGGTAACAGACGGCGAAATAGATTTTGCCACTTTCAAACATGCCGAGCCAAAAACAAATAAAGAACTCGTGGATCATTTTGAAGAAAATATGGCAGCAGCAACGAGCGCCCTGGAGAATGCAACTGATGATGCGCTGCAGGGTGACTTTACGCTGAAGGCAAATGGGCAGGTGTTATATACATCAAAAAAGATAATTGATATTGGTGTTTCGATCAATCATTTGGTTCACCATCGCGGGCAGCTTACAGTATATATGCGTATAAACGATATTCCGGTGCCTTCTATTTATGGCCCTTCTGCCGATGATAAAAATTTTACAGTACCTAAATAGTCATATAGGAAGAGTAGTGACACCTTTAAAAAGCGGTCACCTCTTTCAATATTGTTTACAAAAACCACAAAATAGGATTTGATAAAACCTAACAAGAGTTAAGCGCTTTTAGCCGCCCGGGATTTGTAATCAGTTTGAACAGTTAAAAACTTAAACATGTTTACAGTTGAACAAATTAAAACAGTGCATTCCAAAGTAAAAAGCGGCGCAGATTTTCCAAAATATATACGGGCCATCAAACAGTTAGGTGTACACGCTTTTGAAACCTGGGTAGTTGATAGTCATACCGAATATTTTGGTAAGGACGGCTATAAAACAAAATCTCAACCGATGTATGAAAACCTCAACATTGCTGAGAAAAGTGGTAAGGAGAAATTCAGTAATTATTTGAAAATTCATCAGCAAGGCAAAACGGATTATATCACATTCTGCAGGGATTGTGCGGAAACCGGTATTGAAAAATGGTTTGTATCTCTGGATGAAATGACCTGTACTTATCATGATAAAGCCGGAAAAAAAATATTGGCAGAAAAAATTCCCGGATAAAATATTATCAAATATCTTTTATTCTTCTTCCATCTTTTGGTCATACTGCTTTTGAAGATCATTTAGTTCTTCATCATAGCCTTTTCTGTCCATAAAAGCATCGGGATTATAAGCGTCTCCCGGATGATGTTTATTATGTAGGTTAAACTGGCTTGCATGGGAGGCTACCCAAATATCAAAAGAAAGTTTTTTCATGTGGGATAACGTGTACGCATAATCGTTAGCGATATTTGGATAAGCTGTTTCTTTTGAAAATTTTTTCTCAATAATAATCGAAGGCATATTTGCTATGAGTACCCTGTAAGTTCTTTTTTCATCCTTTACATCAAATAAATAACTACACGAGCCTTTCGTATGGCCGGGATGGTGAAGCATTACCAGGTGCATATTACCGAGATTTATTGTATCATGATCGTGCAATAAACGATCTGCTTTTACAGGTGCAAAACTTCGGCCATATATGCCAAGTGCATAATCAGACATGCCTCCGTCCGCAAGTACAGGAGCGTCATTTTCATTCACGAGCAGTTTTGCTTTTGTCATTTTTTTTATTTCGGCAAGCCCACCCACGTGATCGTAATGCGCATGTGTTATCAACAGAATTTTTATATCATTAAATTTAAAACCCAGTTTTTCCACGTTATGTTTAATCTGTGGCACAGATGCTGCAAGTCCTGTATTGATCAAAATATTTCCCTTTGTTGTTGTAATAAGGTAGGAGCCTAAATCGTAAGTGCCTACATAGTACAGGTTGCCAGCTATCCTGAACGGTTCATAAGGCCTGGACCATTCTTCTTTGGTTTTCGGCTCAGTTACTTTTTGTGCAGAAATGGTGGATGAGCTACCCGCAAAAAAAGCCAGCAGTAAAATAATGTATCGTGAATATTGGCGCATGTAAATGAATTAGAAATAACAAAAGTATGAAATTGAGCCTTTATTGATGAAACCGGGAATAGAAATTTTTATAAATAGAAATCGTTTTTATTTCTTTGTTCACTGCAGTAGCTAATCTGTGTTTTTAACAAAGACTACTTTATTTCTCGGTACTTTTGCGCTACAAAATTGAATCGGCAGGATGTTTAAAAAAACCCGGTACCAATATTCAAAATTTTATCTCTGGCT
>JAHEZA010000099.1 GCA_023251335.1 Chitinophagaceae bacterium
CCCTTTGGATTTCAAAGAAAAATAAGAATCTTTATTAAAAGTTTGTTTACTGGTTAACTTATCAATTTTAAAAACTCTTCTTTTTTTCTTCTTGCAACATCAATTACTTCTTCATTTTGCATAATTACCTGGCCGCCGTCACCACGTAAATATTTTTTGATGTAGCTTAAGTTGATAAGATGCGAATTGTGAATTCTGTAAAACCGATATGGCACCAGAATTTCTTCAAAATCTTTCAGCAGTTTCGTTACCAAAAGTATTTTACCATCTTTAAAATGAATTTTGCTATAGTTGGAACTTGATTCAATTCTTAATATTTGGCTGATTTCATAAAAGTCAACACCTTCATTCGTTACAATGGTTATCTTATCATTTTGAGATCTTGAGTTGGAAAGGTTTTGACGGAGCACATCTAATTTTTCGGGAACTAGTTTGCGATGCGAATTAATAAGACGATTCACAGAATTCTGCAAATCTTTTACGGCAACTGGTTTTACCAGGTAATCAAATGCACTGATGCGAATGGCATCTATTGCATAATGATTATACGCGGTAATGAAAATAATATCAAAGTCCTTTTCTTTAATTTCTTCCAACATTTTGAAACCGTTCATCCTCGGCATCTCTATGTCTAAAAAAATGACGTCAGGCTGATGAAATTCAATTAAATGGATGGCTTCCTCGGGCTTCTGCGTTCTGGCAATTACTTTGATATCCGGACAAAATTCTTCCAACTTTTGTTGTAAGTTCTCCAGGCTTGGCAGTTCATCGTCTATTAATATTGCTTTCAACCTATCCATAATATTTTGTTTTAAACGGCTTTCACTTTTATAGTTACTCTTGTACCCGCGGGGTTGTTATTCTCATCATACAAATCTGTTATTTCTGTGCCTCCTTGTCCATTGTATTGTTGGTTAAACATATTGATTCTTTCACCACTTAATTCAATGCCAATGCTCTTATGTTCCGGCTTATTGTGTCGCGCGTATTTTTCAGACCGGACACGGCCGATTCCATTGTCTTCAATTATATAATGGATATATTCACCTTTCAACTTAGCGGATAAAAATAATTTCAGATTCTCACCTTCGCTTTGTGAAAGCCCATGCAGAATAGCATTTTCAATGTAAGGCTGTATCATCAAATGCGGAACTTTATAATCTCCATTTAACAGTTCAGGATCAATATCTGTTGTAAAAGAGAATTTATCGTTAAAGCGTAATTGTTCCAGTTCCACATATAGTCGGATGCCTTCCATATTCTTTGTAAATGAAGCTAAATCTACACGGCTGCTGTCGAGCATGATCCTTATTAATTCTGAAAATTTATTCAAATATTCACTTGCTTCTATCTTATTGTTTCTCATTATAAAATTCTCAATACTATTCAGGCAATTAAAAATAAAATGAGGATTCATTTGCGCTCTGATAGATTGCATCTGCATTTCTGTAAGCCGTTGTTTTAATTCAGATTCCGTGTGTTTCTTTTTGGCCTGGATGTTTTTATTAATAACGATTGAAGAAATAATGATTAATAATAATAGTCCGCCAACGGCTAATAACAATACATTTCTAAAAAGAATTTCCCTTTTTTGAATAGCTGAAAGTTCTTTTAAATGGGCGTTTTCTATTTCCTTACCTCTTATCATCCAGTTAGCTTCTTTTATGACCATATTTCGACGATTATTTTCAGAAAAAACCGAATCATTAGCCTTTTTGTAAATAAGATAATAGAGGAGGGAAGAATCTTTGTTTTCTTTTAAATCATATTCATTGGACAACAATTGCGCAGCCTGCGATATTCCTTCCATATATTTTGTTTGATAAGCAATAGATAATGCGCTATCCAGCAATTCAATCCTTTTATCTGCAGGAAGAATTTTCAGGTATTCTGCCTTTGCCTTATAAACCTGGAATTTATTTCCAAGTTCATTCTGGCTGTTGGCAAGGACCAGAGCCTTGTTAAAGAAATATTCTGCAGAATCAATATTGTTGGAAATGGCTTGTAATTTTCCATAGCCGCGATAATATTGGGAAAGAATGTAGCTGTTTTGCGTTTTTAAGGCATATTCCATTCCTGAATCTAAATTGATTTTTGCATTCTTAAACAAATTTTGTTCAAGGTCGCAACGCTGCAGTAATTCGTAGTTGACCGCTACTCCATACCAGGCTTTTAAATTGCGATTGATGGGTATGGCCTCACGCGTATATTGGCGACACTTGTCAAAATCCTTAATTATTTTAAAATTCTCGCCGATATTGTTTAACGACACGGCTTTTAATCTGAGACCTCCCACTCCAAAAGAATCTGCATAGGCAATAGCCTTAAAATAACTTTCGTTGCTTCCCTCATAATTGGCAGAGTTGCTTAACAGCAGGGCTAGGTTTATCTGGGCCAGCGACTTGCCGTAATTAAAATTAAGGCTGTCACTTATGGTAGCGACTTTCTCATAATATTCAAAAGATTTGGAAATATTGGTTTCGCTGTAGCGATACGCAATCCTGTGTAGTGTAAGAATGTACTGAGAATCTAATTTTGGATTATCTTTTAACCAATGTTCCATACTGTCTATGGCATTGGTCTGCGCATAAAGATTACTGCCTGCGCAGATAGCGCCCGCAAAAAATATCCATACCAGGAAATATTGTTTATACAAATTCAAAATGGTAAAAAATATTGAGGCTGTTAAAATAGTGATATTTCAATGGATTTCTTATTGCAATCTTCAAAAATTGGAAACAGTCACAAAACTATCTATAAATAACCTGGAGAATGCACGCATTATTTACAAGGCGAATTCTATTGAGTAGTTGGGGAGATACTTGGGGTAACCGGCAAAAAAGAATTGAGTTAGATAATATTAGTACCTGGAATTAAAGTTGTAAAAGGAGCGTAACGCTGTCGTTTTATCAAAACGGCAGAATCACGGTATGGTGCAAAACGAACTGTCTTTATCATATTTGGAAATAAACCATGATCCATCATGGTCGCCGGTAACGTTATCGTGTAAATGCATTATTTCATCTCCGTCCGGAAAAGATATATTGAAGGATATATAATAGGTAGGATATACAAAACTGTCCAATACAGGCGTGGACAATATTATTCCACATTTACCCTGGATTGCAGGAGTTTTAGTTGCCGCATCATTTTGTATTTCTTTCCTGCAAGCAATGCAGAGTAAAACGATGGCTGCTACTAAAACTTTTTTCATACTATGACGGATAGGTTTTCTTATAAAATTCTATAGACTCATTGATAATATCAAAGGCGATCTCTTTTTCCTGGAAATCATTGATCTCTACTTTTTTGTTTTCTAATACTTTGTATTGTTCAAAATAATTTTTTAAAACTTTAAAACTGTGTGCCGGTACTTCGTCCAGGCTTTTTATGTAATTCACTCCCGGGTCATTAACAGCCACCGCAATTATCTTGTCATCTATCAGTCCTGTGTCAATCATCTGCATATTACCGATCACGTAGGCTTCTACAAGGCATAAAGGTTGAATCGCTTCACTGCACATTACCAAAATGTCAAGCGGGTCGCCATCCTTACCAAGTGTTTGCGGAATAAATCCGTAATTAACAGGGTAATGAAAGGAAGAATAAATTACACGGTCTAATTTTAATAAACCCGTCTTTTTCTCTATCTCATATTTTGACTTAGAACCTTGCGGTATTTCAATGAGCGCATTTACTATTTGAGGTGATTTATCACCGTAAGAGGCACCGTGCCACGGATGTAAAACGTACATAAATTTTATTTATTTTTTAGTTTAAAATTATTTTGAAGCTAACTGACTGGCGTTTTTTTACTAAATAAAAAAACTGATTTTTTGTTGCTCTGCTGGTAAGGGTGGGCATCAGCATTTTTGTCGATTATTTTTTCCCGGATTGATACCGTATCACTTCTGCCTTTTCCATTGTAATCAGTCCGCCCGCCTTGGACTCTTCAAAAAGTTGCTCGACTGTTTTAACAAACAAATTTATTTTTTCAAGCGTATCAACAACCTCCACAACTACGGGCAAGTCTGTAGAAATATCAAAAAGTTTCGCAGTGTGAATTTTACTGTTCGCCCCAAATCCCATAATACCGCGGGTAACCGTTGCTCCGGAGAGCAATTGCTTTTTTGCTTCAAAAACAATGGTCTCGTAAAGAGGTTGTTGATGATATTTATCAGACTCACCCAAAAAAATCCGAAGCAATTTTGCATTAGGATCTTTGATCATTATTATAAATGTTTTATTAATGAAATCCCGCCAAAAGTTGCTGCCAGGCCTATTAGTACGCTAACTGCGATATACGAGAAAGCCTGCCAGTATTGTGCATCGCGTAATAAACTTATTGTTTCGTTGGAAAAAGATGAAAAGGTGGTGAACCCTCCCAGGAAGCCTGTTGCCAAAAACAATCTCCATTCTATGTTAACGATTCCCCGGGTGTTAAGTCCATAAACAATGCCAATCAAAAAGCAACCGATAATATTAACCCCTAACGTTCCATATGGAAAAGTGGAAAGAAATTTATTCTGGATAAACAGGGTTATGAGGTAACGCGATATTCCTCCAAGGAAACTTCCGAATCCGATAGCTAACAGGATTTTCATTTTAGTTACTTTTCTTGCATACTATCTGTGTTTGCAAATCATTCCGACTGTAAATCTTGCCATTGTCCGAATGAATCATTTCCGTTTTTTAATTTCCTATAAATGTATATTTAAAATCTACTAACCAATCTTTGTTCTTTTTAACCATTTTTATTTTTGATGGTTTCTGCTTAAAACTGTTTGTAAAATAAATAATATTAATTGAGTCTGAGGGAGCAATGGACGAATCGATAATTATATTGGCTTCTGAATATCCCCGACGGACCTCGGGGCTCATTTTATTTGCAAAATCTTTCAGAAGCTCAAAATATTGAATATTCGTACTGTCGTCGAGCAAATAATTTTGGGCTTTTACATAATCACCTTTGAGGGAAGCCTCTATAAAACCTCTTCCTGATGTTAAGGGATCGCTTTTATCTATCGTATTTGAGCACGATGATAGAATCAGACAAAAAGCTATCATAAACGTAAGAATAAACTTCATTTTTTTAATTTTACGCGATGAAGGTAAATATCTTTTGGTAGTAAATAAAAAAACACCCCTAAAGAGATGCTTTTTTATATTTAAATTAAATGTTGATCTGGTAGCTTACTTATTCTTCATCGCGCTATCCATCAGTTTTTTAATACTGTCCATCTTTTCTTTCAAATCCGGCATGGCCGCATTCAAACTGTCCCGATTCATATTGTTTAAATCCATTCCATGTTCTTCCATTTTTTGACGTCCCATCTCTGAAAGTGTTGTCATATCAAAAGCAACTTTCCAATCGCCACTTTCTTTTTTCAACAAAAAATTAGTGGATTCTCCGGATTTTTTGTCTGTAACTTTTATGGTTGCTTCGTCGCCCTTAATCACAGGCGTTCCCAACTCGGCGTTTTGCAGCATTTCAAACATTTTATCGGTATGATCGTTTTGCATATTGCCACTCATTTTCATTCCCATTTCCATCATGCTCAACATTCCATCACTGTCTTGGGTCGCATATTTTTTTGCTGTGGGAATGTCTTTTTTTGAAAGTGCATTAAAAAAATTAGTGAGCACCGTGTCGGGGTTGCCACCTTCGCCGGTCTGGCATCCTGATATGATCACGGCAAACACCGTAAACGCTAAAATGAAAATTTTCTTCATACTTTTTTATTTTTAAGAAAACAAAAGTAATTTTTTTATTAATGAATAATACTTCATTGAAACAACACATGTTGAACAAACGCGGGTCGATCATTTCAGATCTTCCAGTTCTTTTAATTTTTCTTTATCGTAGGCTTTAATGATGGCCTTTACAAGCTTATGCCGAACTACATCCTCTTCATTAAGCACTACATGGCCAATACCATCAATATTGGCAAGGATCCTCACCGACTTTTCCAGGCCGCTTCTTATTTTTGGCGGAAGGTCTATTTGTGTAATGTCTCCTGTAATGATTGCTTTGGCGTGTGCCCCTATTCTCGTCAGAAACATTTTCAGCTGAAGATCAGTTGCGTTTTGAGCTTCGTCAAGAATTATAAAAGCGTTGTCTAACGTACGGCCACGCATGTATGCTAATGGTGCAATTTCAATGGTGCGTGTGGTCATATAATAGCCAAGCTTGTCGGCAGGTATCATATCGTCAAGTGCATCGTACAACGGTCTCAAATAAGGATCAATTTTTTCTTTCAGATCGCCGGGTAAAAAGCCCAGACTTTCTCCTGCTTCTACGGCCGGCCGTGTTAATATAATTTTTTTTACCTGTTTATTTTTTAACGCGCGCACTGCCAGCGCTACAGCAGTATATGTTTTGCCGGTTCCGGCCGGACCAATAGCAAAAACAATATCATTTTGATCAACGGACTGAACCATTTTCTTTTGATTAGAAGTTCTGGCTCTCACACTTTTGCCGTGAGGGCCAAAAACCAAAATGTCAGTCTGGTTTTTTTCCATAAAATGGTCAATGACTTTTTCGTCATCGCCCCCCAGAATTTGTTCCAGGTAGTTTTCGCTCATCTGCCCGTTTCTTTCAAGGTATTCTACAGCAAGGTTTATTTTTTCTCTTGCTTCTTCAATTTGTTCGGGCGCTCCGCTTAATTTTATTTGTGTGCCGCGGCTCAGAATCTTTAGTCTTGGGAATTTTTTTTTCAGGATATCTAATTTCCCGTTATTTACGCCAAAAAATTCAATAGGGCTCACCGTTTCGAGGTTAATGATGGTTTCAGTCAATAGGTCTTTTTTATGGGTTAAAAATTTGATTCTTGCTATTCAAATATAGAATTTGGATTAGCTATTCTCCTAAATTACTTATTCACATTAAATTAAAAATGTTAAAAACTTATTGCTTTACTGTTCAAAATTTAAAACTTGTTTCATATTTTTTTTATACTTTCGACATTCAAATTAAAATTGAATGAAAAAAAGTATCCTCGTAATCGCAGCCTGTTTATTTAGTGTAATTGTTTTCCAGGCATTTACAAAATCCAATAAGCCTCAATATAACAACCTACAGATTTTGCCCAAAGATATTTCTCACGATGATCTGGATAGTGTAATGCATCACTTCACTGCTTCTCTTGGAGTAAAGTGTAATTACTGTCATGTAGGAGATCCTGTTACAAGAAAAATGGAATTTGCAAAAGATGATAAACCAGAAAAACTGATAGCGCGTAAAATGATGCTGATGACAATAGACATCAATAAAAATCATTTTCAGCAAATAGCAGAGCAAATGGATAGCGGCAAAATGGCAATGCCTACGGATACTTCTTCTGTAAGCTATATGCTTAAATATGTTACCTGCTATACCTGCCACCACGGGGACGCCCATCCTGAAAACCATCCACCGAAAAAGAACGATGAAAACAGGCCTCCTATACCTCCTTCCGCAAAGTAGAAAATATTGGAATAGTATTTCAAAAGACTTATAGTAGAATAACAATAATGCTTACACTATATAATGATGCAGGATTTTCAGTAAATAGACTATCTGG
>JAHEZA010000100.1:0-1837 GCA_023251335.1 Chitinophagaceae bacterium
CTTTATTTATCAGTAAACGGACAAATATTCTATATTTCTATTTTACTCACTGATCTTCGATTCTTCTTATCCTGGTAAACCCTCACCATTTGCAGCGTAATTGCAAGCAAAATCAATGCGAAGCCTATATAAAATCCCATACCCAAAAATTGATTCTCTTTAAAAATAATGAAAGCAAGGATAATAGAATAAATAGGTTCGAAATTATAAGTAAGATTTGTAGTGAACGCAGAAATATGTTTAAGCGCCTGCAGGCTTAAGTTGAATGCATATACGGTACACAAACCAGCCAAGATCAATAACCACCAAAAATCGGAAACTGTGGGAATAAAATAGTTTGCCGGAAAAAAATGGAGGTAAAGTGGGAGAATAAAACACAGCGCTGCAAAGCCTCCTGTCATTTCGTAAAGTGTGACGGTGTTGGGCGAAAAATTCACAAGTATTTTTTTGTTGATGATCGGAAAAATGCTTGCCAGCATTGCCGAAATTAACCCGAAAATAATCCCCGTTTTGTATTGGGGATAAAAATTGAAAATGAGATATATACCAGCCACGACCAGTAATCCGAGCAACACTTCTATCAAATCAATTCTCCTTCTTCTTATAAGTGGTTCAAACAATGACGTAAAAAACCCGATCGTTGATAAGCACGTCACCGAAACGGAAACGTTTGAGTATTTTATACTTCCATAAAACAAAACCCAGTGCAAAGAAATAATAGCGCCTACACCAAAAAGTTGCAGCGTATTTTTCAATGAAAGTATCTGCAATTCTTTTCTTAAAAATAAAAACAAGGCAAGGATCAATGCGCTTAGAAACATTCTATACGAAGTAAGAAGTCCTTCATTTAATGCGATCAATTTGCCAAGAATAGCCGTAAACCCTGCTAATAACACGGCAAGATGAAGTTGAAGAAATGCTTTTTTCAATTAAAATTTTGCTGATTTTGAAAATTTTAAGAGCAAAATTAGATTAACAAATGGCACCAATGAAATTTATTGTCATTTTCAAAAATGTGAATACCTAACCATATCACCTTAATTATCATTTTTTAATCGAAAACAAATTAACAATCCTTTGTATAAAAAATAAGAAGCGGCAATAATTGTAGCAATCATAGCTTTATATTTGCCCCTGTTTATTTTTAAATCCATAACATGAGCTTTAAACGCATTAACAACATTACGGGATGGGCAATAGGTCTTATTGCAACTATCGTCTATCTGGCAACAATGGAAGCCTCTGGCAGTTTTTGGGATTGCGGCGAATTTGCTTCGAGCGCCTACAAACTACAAGTTCCACATCCACCCGGAGCACCTTTATTTATCCTGATTGGAAGATTATTCATGGTCCCTTTCTCTGATCCTAATAATGCCATTCATGGACTAAATATAATGAGTGCCTTAATGAGCGGATTTACGATTTTATTTTTATTTTGGACTATTACACACTTTGCGCGCAGGATCTATGAGAGAAACAACTCCGGCGCTTTAACCAATAACCAGGTTTTTACTGTCATGGCTGCAGGTGTAGTGGGAGCATTGGCTTACACATTCAGTGATTCATTCTGGTACAGTGCTGTCGAATCTGAAGTGTATGCAAGTTCTTCATTCTTTACGGCCATCGTTTTTTGGGCAGCGCTCAAATGGGAACAAGCAGTTACCGAGGAAAAACTTCGGGGAGTAAAAGGAAATTTCACACCTGCAGATAAATGGCTGATATTAATCTTCTACCTGGTGGGCCTGGCAGTAGGCGTGCATTTATTAGCTATTCTTACTATTCCAGCCATTGTAATGGTTTATTATTTCAAAAGATATAACGTAACAAAATGGGGCAC
>JAHEZA010000100.1:1847-7561 GCA_023251335.1 Chitinophagaceae bacterium
TAGTGCAGGTTCCGATGATCCAATGGACCATCAAGCTGGCATCAAAATTTGACATACTTTTTACCAACAGCTTCAATCTCCCCTTCTTCACAGGATTTACTTTTTTCTTTGTATTACTGGCGGCTATTATTTATTTCCTGCTCAGGCTTGCTAAAAGAAAAAATTGGAATTTTTTAAGACTGGCCATGTGGAGTTTTGCATTTGTATTGCTTGGGTTCACGTCTTATTATACTACCATGATCCGCTCTCTTGCCAACCCGGCAATAGATATGTTTAATGTGGATAATCCTTTGAGCCTTGAAGGCTACCTGAGCCGCGAACAATACGGCGACTGGCCAATTCTAAAAGGACAGGATTTTACGGATGAACCTACCGAGCAGAAATACGTGGACACTTACGTAAAAGGTAAAAACAAATATGTAAAAAAAGGAAAAAGGGTCGAAACAATATATGATCCTTCCGATCTGCATTTTTTTCCACGGATGTGGGATAATAGTAATGACCAGGGGCACGCTGATTATTATGCAAATTTTGCCGGCATTGGAAAAGATCCAAAAACAGGTAAATATTATGATAAACCCACCATGGCCGATAATATTAGTTTCTTTTTCAGCTATCAGCTCAACTGGATGTACTGGCGATATTTTATGTGGAATTTTGCAGGAAAACAAAACGACCTCCAGGGAATAGACATGGGCAACGTGCGCGATGGCAACTGGATTACCGGAATATCGTTCTGGGATAATGCCCGGCTTGGTGATCAAAGCAAAATGCCTGATACGCTAAAGCATAATAAAGCAAACAATAAACTTTTTGCGTTGCCATTATTGCTCGGAATTTTAGGCCTTATTTATCAATATCAAAAAGATAAACAAAACGGGTTAATTGTTGGTTTACTGTTTTTCTTTACAGGACTCGCCATCGTGTTCTATCTCAATCAGGCAGGTAATCAACCGCGTGAACGGGACTATGCTTATGTCGGTTCTTTTTACGCATTTGCCGTCTGGATAGGTTTGGGGGTAATGTACGTAAAAGAACTTTTGGATAAATACATGAAAGGCAATTTGTCCAATTACGCTGCTGCGGGATTGTGCTTCCTCGCCGTGCCCGTGTTGATGGCCAGCCAGGAATGGAATGACCATGATCGCAGTAATAAAACGTTGCCAAGAGATGCAGCATTGGATTATCTGCAAAGCTGTGCGCCTAACGCAATTTTAATCACCTTTGGCGACAATGATACTTATCCCCTTTGGTTCGACCAGGAAGTTTTGGGTATCAGGAGAGATATCAGGGTCATTAATTCAAGTCTGTTGGGTACGGATTGGTATATTAATCAACTTCGCTATGCGGTTAACAAAAGCGCACCGATACCGGTAATTTGGAATGCTGACCAGATAATAGGAAGTGACAGAGATGCGATTTATTATTTTCCTGATTTGCCGGGGGCAAAAGTAGATCAAAGTAAGCCAATGGATCTTCTTACGATGATGAAAGATTACGCGGGCAGCGATGATCCTGCAAGAATGTATCAAAACGGAGATGACTTCTTAAATATTTTTCCTACTAAAAATGTAAAAGTACCCGTAGATACCAACCTGGTAAGACAAAACGGAACGGTTAATCCAGATGATAGTGTATTAAGCGAAATTGATTTTACTATTCCGAAAAATGCCTTGATGAAAAATGAAAGCGCCATACTCAATATCATTGCTGCCAACAACTGGAAGCGCCCAATCTACTTTACATCACCTTATGGCGAATTAGGATTTCAACAATATTTAAGAACCGATGGCCTTACCTATAGACTGGTTCCTGTAAAGAACAGTGAAGTCAATGGAGACTGGGCCTACGACGTGATGATGAAAAAATTTGCTTTCGGAAATGCTAATGTTCCAGGTGTATATTTTGACGAAACAAACAGGCAGCAACTGAATACACTAAGAATGCAATATGGCCAGGTAGCGACCTATCTTGCCGATAAAGGAAAGAAGGAAGAAGCTAAAAATCTATTGGAAAGAGCTGACAAAAACATGCTGCAACAAAATTTCCCTTATGGTATGGCCTCCCGCAGGCAGCAGCAGAATCAGATATCTTACCAGTTTTTAATGGCAGCATATAAAGCAGGCGACACGGTTTTAGCGAAGAGAGTTTCTGATGCATTACGTACAGATCTTGAACAACAGATTATGTATTTCAACAGTCTTGATGACAACATGCAGGCGCCACTTTCTTATGATAATCAAATAGTACAGCAGTTGTTGCAAGGTTTGCACGGATTGGAACAATATTTTACCAAACCACCTGCCTTAGCTCCGATGGAGAACGAAAGTACTATCATCAATAAAGCACCACCGATGCCTGAACCTAAAAAGGCAGCGGCGGATTCGACCAAATAGATAGCTGTTTTATTTCAAAACTTAATAAAAAATCCCGGTTCTTAATTGAGCCGGGATTTTTTATTAGTCTGCCTGAAAGACTGCACACCTGGGTATTGGGAAACGTCGGCAACATCGGAGTTATTAAACGCAATACCTTTTTTAACAATGGAAGATTAAATATAAAATGTTTGTGAAGTAAATTGCAGTGGAAGAGTGGAAAATTAAAAGCAAAACCCGAGTGCAGTAAACAAATAAATAATTCCATTTTCTATTTTTAATAAAAAAAACAAAATGAGACTTCATCATTTTTCAAAATACGACCCAAACGAAAACAACAAAACCTCTTTCGAAAAGTTGTTGGATATTTTTATGCAATTGCTTACCTACACAAGCGGCGATGTGGGCGAGGCGCTAAGTTGGCTCACCGAATTGGATAAAGAATATAATTTAACCAACGACGAATATGGAATGGGTGATTTTATTGAAGACCTCAAAGACAAAGGTTATATTGATGAAAATAAACAAAAAGGAGAAATAAAAATCACTCCGAAAACCGAGCAGGGAATCAGGAAGCGCAGTCTTGAAGAAATCTTCGGTAAATTAAAAAAATCCCGGAACGGAAATCACCAAACTTTTAAACCGGGCAATGGCGATGAGATCAATCCGGAAACAAGACCCTTTCAATTTGGAGACACCCTGGAACAAATAGATTTCACGGAATCTATCCGCAATGCACAGATCAATCATGGTGTAGAAAGTTTTATGATGCAGGAAGGAGACCTTGAAATCCGCGAGACTGATTTTAAAACACAAACTTCTACCGTTTTGATGATTGATATTTCGCACAGCATGATATTGTATGGAGAAGATAGAATTACGCCGGCGAAAAAAGTAGCAATGGCGTTGAGCGAATTGATCACTACGAAATATCCTAAGGACACGATTGATATCGTGGTATTTGGAAATGACGCGTGGACCGTGGAGATAAAAGATTTGCCTTATTTACAAGTTGGTCCTTATCACACCAACACAGTCGCGGGTCTTGAACTTGCCATGGATATTTTGAGAAAACGAAAAAATCCCAACAAACAAATTTTTATGATAACAGATGGAAAGCCCACGTGCCTTAAAATAGGAAAGCGTTATTATAAAAACAGCTTTGGCGTTGATCGTAGAATTCTAAATCGCTGCATGAATTTAGCTGCACAATGCAAAAAATTAAAGATCCCTATCACCACTTTTATGATTGCCAGCGATCCATATTTACAAAAGTTCGTAACCGAATTTACTGAAACCAATAACGGAAAAGCCTTCTTCGCATCGCTTGACAGATTAGGCGCATTTATCTTTAAAGATTTTGAAAGCGGTAAAAGGAAAACGGTGTATTAAATCGTGCCAATTCACGTAACTTCCATAAAAATAAAAAAACTGTACATAAAATAATTGTACAAGTATAATTAAAACCCATACAATATTTAAACTTTAATAAGAGAAAACGAGGAGAATAAAAAATGGAAATAAAAAATATAAAAACCCTGAGCCAACTAAAAGAAATTAACTACAAGCCAAAATCAGTAAAAGAAGAATTAAGAGAGAATCTTATTAAAAAGATCAGTAAAAAAGAAATCACCTTTCCCGGTATTGTTGGGTACGAGGATTCTGTAATTCCCGACGTAGAAAGAGCTTTGCTATCCCGTCATAATATTCTTTTTTTAGGATTGCGCGGGCAAGCCAAAACCCGTATGGCGCGCCAGATGGTTGATTTGCTGGATGAATATATTCCCGTGATTGAAGGAAGTGAAGTGAATGATGATCCATTTAATCCACTGAGCAAATATGCGCGAGACCTTGTAAATGAAAGGGGCGACGAAACACCCATAACCTGGCTACACCGAAGCAATCGTTATGGAGAAAAACTGGCCACACCCGATGTAAGCGTAGCCGATCTTATCGGTGATATAGATCCAATAAAAGCAGCTAATTTAAAACTAAGCTATGCTGATGAAAGAGTCATTCATTACGGAATTATTCCGCGCAGCAACCGTGGTATTTTTGTAATCAATGAACTGCCCGATTTGCAGGCGCGCATACAGGTTTCTTTGTTTAATATCCTGGAAGAAGGTGATTTGCAGATAAGAGGCTTTAAATTAAGATTACCACTCGATATCATGTTTGTATTTACGGCTAACCCCGAAGATTACACGAATCGTGGCGCTATTGTTACGCCGCTGAAAGATCGTATCGAAAGTCAGATACTAACCCACTACCCTACTACCATAGAAAATTCTTTATTCATTACTGAGCAGGAAGCGTCAGTTCATAGTGATCAAATAAAAAGAGTGCAGGCCAGCGATTTAGTAAAACGGTTGATAGAACAAGTTTCTTTTGAAGCGCGAAGCAGCGAATTTGTAGATAAGAAAAGTGGCGTATCTGCAAGGCTCACTATTGCAGCATTTGAGAATGCGGTGAGCGCTGCCGAAAGGCGTGCCATTATGAATAAGGAAAAAGAAACGCAAATATGGATCAGCGACCTGACAGGTATTATTCCTTCTATCACCGGGAAAATAGAATTGGTGTATGAAGGCGAGCAGGAAGGTCCATACCAGGTAGCGTATAATTTATTGGAAAAAGCAATACGCACACAATTCGTAAAATATTTTCCGAATCCTGATTCTTATAAAAAAAGAAGATCTAAAGAATCGGTTGTAGAAGAAAATCCTTACAAGGCAATTACACATTGGTTTGACGCAGGCAACCAATTGAATGTTTTTTTTGGTTTAAAAGATGAAGATAAAATTCAATTGCTTTATAAGGTAGATGGGCTTTATGGCTTTGTGAAAAAGCATTACCCCAATGCAAGTGCCAAAGAAAATGCATTGCTGATGGAATTCGTTTTGCATGGATTGTCTTCTTTCTCTTTGATCAGCAAAAAAGTTTTGGAAGGTAAAATTGAATTTAAAGATTTGATGGGAAGCATGATCAACTTGAGTTCGCAGTCTTTTAGTGATGAAGAGCTGGAATAATACAAAATAAAAATCACCAAGATTTATTCGTTTACTACCATGCCCTGCAATAACATTTAGCTGGCATGTTTTTGATTATAAAATTGAACAACATAAAAAACCCTTTCAGTTAATCGCTGGAAGGGTTTTATTTAAAATAAATACAAGTAGCCTTTAAAATAAATACCGATATTTTTATCAGCGGGAAAAATATTTAAAAAAAGAAAAATGTTTTAATGATTTAAGTTACCTTAAATTTTCAAAAAATTGGTTGCTATGAATAGAAAATTAATTTTATGGAGTATTGTTGTTGCCTTGGGTGGATTTCTCTTTG
>JAHEZA010000101.1 GCA_023251335.1 Chitinophagaceae bacterium
CCCGTAATGGGTTCGAAATCATGGATGGAAAACGCGAACGGATAGCAACAGCCATCCCAGCCTATCACATCGAATGGGTGATGCAGATAATGAATACCATACACCATTCCTTGCTTTTTTGCCATCAACAAAAAGTCTCCTTCTTCATCGATTGTTTGCAGATTTTGAGGAACACGGATATCCCTTTCGCAATAAGGGGAATTTTCCATTAACTGTCCGTAATTACTCAGATATTTTTTAGGATATCGAACAGGACTAAACGATTCTACTATGAATAACCGATTATCTTCCGTTTCAAATTCGATTTGGTAAATTGTGCCGCGTGGGATCACGAGATAATCACCATAAGCAAAGGGTATTTCGCCATATTGGGTTTTTAATTTTCCGTTTCCTTCATGAATAAAAATAACCTCATCAGCGTCCGCATTTTTATAAAAATAACTCCGCATGCTTTGGAGCGGAGCTGCCAATGAAATGTGTACATCATCATTCACCAAAACCGGTTTTCGACTTTTTAAATAATCATTTTCCGGTTTAATATTAAACCCCTGAAAGCTACGGTGTTTCAACATTTTTTCTTCAGCTATTTCCGGAATTACACTATGCGGCCGGTCTGTTCTTATGATTTGAGTAGGTGGATGCGAATGGTATAACAACGAGGAATCTGATGAAAAACCTTCCGTAGAAAATAATTGTTCCGAATATAAAGTTCCGTCCGGTTTGCGAAACTGTGTATGACGTTTATGAGGGAAAGAACCGGATTTATGATAATGAGGCATGGTGAAAATTTTATTATCTAACAATAATTTCTGATCCTAAATCTTCAATGAGTGTGCTCTGTAAAATTACGAAATAAAGGGCGAAGCTTTTTTGTTTGATTTAGATGAATACCCAATCTGGATTCAATAATATTTCGAATCAGTAGATGAGTAACGAAACAAAAAACACTAAGACTTCTATTTTATAGTAAAACAACTTTTAAGCAGAATTTATATTTTTCCATTATTAGTGACCGGAAGAATGAGACAAAGATTTTCGTTTCGATGAATTTGTAATTTCAGAACCATTACAGATTTCACTGACCGGGCCCCTCAAATTATGAAAGTGTCGAAATCATTAACGAAATAAAAAAGACAAAATTTGTTTGCCTGCTGTAGAAGAAACCTGAATTAAGATAGTTTAATTCAAAACGCTTCAACGTTCGCGCCCAATCCAAACCCATTGGAATAAATAATTTTCCCATAATCATACTGCACGCCTTTAGCTACGTCTTCAGCAAGAAGCAATGGGCCATCCATATCTACATAATCGAGCAAAGGTAATAGTTTAGCGATGGCACCAGTGCCTATGGAACTTTCATTCATACACCCGACCATTACTTTCATTTCGAATTCGCGGGCTTGTTTGATCATCCGTAAAGCAGGTGTAATGCCGCTACATTTTGTCAGTTTAATATTGATTCCATGAAAATGACCTCTGCATTTTTCTACATCATGTTCGCTCACACAACTTTCGTCGGCTATCAGTGGCAAAGGCGAATGTTCGTACAAAAATTTCATTCCCTGCCAATCTTCTTTTGCCAAGGGTTGCTCGATAAATTCTACATTCAAATCTTTGAAAATTTTTATTTTTTCCAAAGCTTCGTCTGCCTTCCAGGCAGCGTTTGCATCAATTCTAAAAATTGAGTCAGTATGCTTTCTCAATTCCTCCATGATGCGAACATCTTCATTGGTCCCTAATTTAATTTTATAAATAGGCCATGGCGTCTCTTTCATTTTTGATACCATATTTTCGATAGTATCAATACCGATAGTCAAATCCGTTAATGGATTTTTCGAGATATCCAGTTTCCATATCTCATACAATTGTTTGCGTTTCAATTTTCCAAAAATATCCCAGCCGGCCATATCCAACGCACAAACCAGGAAGGGATTTTCAGGAAACGTATGGTGCAGGTAATGCCAATATCTCTCAGGCTCAGTAAACGAAACTTTTTCGATAAATTTCTTTTTATATTCTATGTCAGCAATCATTTTATCTACCGAAATATCGTAATAAGTAATGGCAGGTGCTTCACCGTAACCCTTTATACCAAAGAATTCCAGTTCGACCAATAATGCAGGTTGATGAGTTTTAGTTCCTTTTGAAATGGTAAACGGATATTTAAAAGGAAGGTTTGATTTTTTATATTTTAGTGTCATGTTGTAAGCCTTCCGCTTTCTTCAATATTTTTTTTCAATTCATTATTAAAATTATCTTCTTTCAACAAATCTTCCAGATTCAGATGTATTCTGTAATGCCAGTAATTATTCGGATCAGAAGGAATATTGATCCGCTCTTCATCAGGATTTTCGCGGCGAATATTTTCATCCATCCCTAATAAATCCGAAAGCTGAAAAATACTCCACATCGCGGGTGAATATAAATGCTGAAGAATAATTCTTTTATTAATCCATCCTTCGCAAATCAACGGTGCTTCGCCATACTGGCCAAGCATATAATTATAAAATCTTTGTGTTTGCTCTCTATTCTCTTGCCACCACCCGCGGATCGTGCTCATGTCGTGGGTAGAAGGTGTTACAATAGACATATAAGGCGCATGATTCGGATGAAAAAATTCCTTTCCGGAATCTTTAGGCATTCGTTCTATTTCAAGACCTAATATGCCCAGTTGTTTCATTACTTCCGGAACGATAGGTGGAACCATGCCCAGGTCTTCTCCGCAAACAAGCATATTCGTATTTCGTTTCAATTGTGGCAGCTTTTCCATTCCTGATTTTTCCCAGCAATCATTTTGACGGTGATAGAAATAATCGATGTATAATTCCCACAATCCATTTTTTGTATCGTTGTCAAGATTTTGGAATGAGGAAGTTTGGTCGATTGAAAACCTGAAATGAAATCGTTGACTTCCGGGATATTGTTCTTCAAATAATATTACATTACTAATCAAATTGAACATCCCTTGTTTCATTTTTTGATCTTTCGATTTTTTTAATAGCGCCGCTACCTTTGCCTGCGTGTTTACGAAATCTTTAAGCTTATAATTCCCATCAGAAGACAGTTCAAGATATTTTTCTTTTATCTCCTTCGCCCTTTCTTTAAATTCACTTTCAAGAATATCCGATGTGATAAATGGGTTGCAATACCGCTGATGATCAAATGATATATTTCGTGTACGGAACTCCGTAATATCAACAGGAATTGCAGGCGCAAATCTTCCCATAATGCCTTCTATCTCTCCGATTGGAACACTCCAGATTCTAAAAAATCCAAGAATATGATCTATTCTGAAAGCGTCAAAATAATTACTCATCTGATCGAAACGCCTGCGCCACCAGTTGTAATTATCTTTGCTCATGTTTTCCCAGTTATAAGTCGGAAAACCCCAGTTCTGGCCTTTCACAGCAAAATTATCCGGGGGTGCCCCGCTCTGTTCATCCATTTTATATAAATCAGGATTAACCCATGCGTCAGAACCATAGCGATAAATCCCAATAGGAATATCACCTTTTAAAACTATTTTTTGGCTGTGTGCATAATCAGCTATTTCTTTTAACTGCAAATGCAAATGATATTGCACAAAGTAATAGAACGCTATCTCATCGTAATGCTCATGAGATGGACTTACAAAATTTTGAATTGCGACTTCATTGTATTTTTTATGATTTTTCCATTTAGAAAAATCTGCAGTTTTGTACTTATCTCTCAAAACAGAAAATGCCGAATAAGGCACCAGCCAATGCCTGTTTAGTTCAAAAAATTCAAAATAGTCAAGGTCATTTTTAAAATCTTCTTTACGGGCTTTATATAATTCTTTCAAGGCTGCAAATTTCAATTGTAACACCTTTCCGTAATCGAATTCTTTTAGTTCATTGAGTTGCTTTTGCTTTTTCCTATATGGTTTTATAATTGACGCAAACTCAGATCCCGCTACTTTATCGAGATTGATATAAATAGGATGCAATGCAAACGCAGATATGGCGGCATAGGGATACGAATCACGCCAATCGTGATGCGCAGTGGTATCGTTTACTGGCAAAAGCTGGATCAATTTCAAACCAGTTTTTCTCGCCCAGTCTATTAATAACCTGATATCAGCAAACTCACCTACACCAAAACTTTTTTTTGTTCTCAACGCAAACACCGGGATTAACACTCCGGCGCCCTTCCATAAATCAGTATGATAATTTACAAAGCCATCATTAATAATTGTGACGCTATTTTCATTATTCTCAAGTCTGTGAATCAGCCTGTTTTGACCTTCTTCAAAACACACCCATTTTTTATCGTTGAGATTATAAATACCATACTTATAAGTAGCCGGCCATTCATTTTGTTCCAGGAAAACATTCGCCGCGTACCAGTTATTTTTAGGAGAAAGAATGACAGGACTTTCAGTATCCCAACTTTTCAAATTCTTCGTAGAGCCGCAAAGGCAAATCGTTTCACCAGGTTTTAATAAAGGTGCTTTTACCCGAAAAGTGTGATTAAATTTTTTCGGCTTTACGATTGCTACTTTGGTAAGCGGTGGTAACAGGCTTTTACTGAATGCTTTTGTAAAAAACACATTCCAGACATTACCTGCCGGATTCCAGACATCAAAGACAGAATAAAATTTTATTTTTTTTAATGAAAGATCAATAAAGCGATTTCTTTCGCCATCAAAAATTTCAATTCCCTTTTTATTTTTCAAGATATATTGGTAATGAATTGTATCATCAAAATCGTCAGGAAAGTCTATTGTTCCCCGCCAATAATCCTCATTATACCAGCTAAGTTTGACAGCCTTTGAAGGGTCATTGTCGCCCAGGTAGAAATTATTTCCCAGGATAAATAATTCCTCTCCGATGACGGTGCGGTATTTAATAAAAAAATTGATCTTCATTTTCTCTGGTTAAAAAAGCAATATAGCGCTTTTGCTTTTCAATGTAAATTATTCACTGGTAAAAAATCTGATTTCAATAATGGCGGTAAAGATACAATCCATTCTTTTTGATATTCCAATTTTTCAAATATCGATTAGCCTGAAGTTGGGGATGTCATATTTTAAGAAAGATCTATCCCCAAAATGAAATTAACCGACAATTGAGAAACAGGATTATGGGTTAACTATAGCAGTCATTAAGAATAACGCGAAATTTCGTGTTGATGTTCCTGTGCTTTTTTCACCCTTGAATTAATATTTTTTTCCCGTAAAAATAAGCTGCTTACAAGACAGAATGCGCCCATAAAAGCAACGGCCCATTGGGCTCCGATGAAGCCAGCTAAAGCACCCGCAAGCAAACTGCCAAATGGCATTGTTCCCTGGAGGCAAACCGTATAAAAACTCATCACCCTTCCGCGTTTATCATCATCAACATAGAGTTGCAAAAGTGTATTGGTAGAAGCTGTATGCATCATTTGTGAAAACCCTGCTATCGCTATAAAAAAAAGAGACAACGGCAGCGACCTGGAAATGGCGAAGCAAATCATTCCTGTTCCCAATAAAATTCCTGTAAAGGAAACGATGCGTTTAAGCAATCCGGTTGATTTCCTTTTAGTAAGAAATAAAGCCCCGCAAATAGCGCCAACACCAGCAGCACTCATCAAAAAACCTAATGTGTGCGCATCACCTTTCAACACATCTTTGGCAAATATTGGCGCCAGCGTTTTTAAAGAAGCATTCGAAAAACTAACAATAGCCAACAGAAGCAGTAAAGAACGCATTAGGTGGTTCTGTTTCACATATTGAATTCCTTCTTTTAATTTATTTAAAATATCTACCTCCTTTGCTCTTTCCAAAATGCTTTTGGCAATTCGCATCATCAACAAACTCATCAGTACAATCGCATAACTCAACGCGTTTGCCATAAAACACCATCCCTCGCCGACCGCTGCAATGAGAATGCCAGCTACCGAAGGCCCAATCAATCTTGAAAGGTTAAAAACCGTAGAATTCAGTGCAATGGCATTAGGCAGCGCAGCTTTGTCTCCTTCTACCATTTCCACGACAAATGATTGCCGCATCGGCACTTCAAAAGCATTTATAATACCGAGGCAAAGACTTAACGCGATAATATGCCATATCTGAACAAGACCGAAGAGAGTTAGTATACCCAACAAAAAAGCCTGTGCCAATGCAAAAACTTCAATCCTGATAAGTGCCTTGTGTTTATCCCAACGATCAGCATAAACGCCTGCGAAAGGAGCAATTAGAAAAATAGGAATCTGCTCACAAAAGCCAACCACTCCCAGCAAGAAAGCTGAATTGGAAAGTTTATAAACCAGCCACATCATTGCCATCCGCTGAATCCACGTGCCAATCAGCGACAGCGTTTGTCCCACCATAAAAAGCCTGTAGTTCCTGTAGAAAAGAGCTTTTTGCTGCAAAAAATATCGGTGGATTCGATTTTCCTTTTTAAATGCCATGTCTAATTGCAAAGTAACATAAAACGAAAATGAATGCTATTTGTTTGTTTACTGTCGGTGAAAAAACTCTTTAACTTTCAAAGAAATATCCTATTTAATAAATTTTGACCAGTTATTTTATTCTTTAAACCCCGTTACACAATTTTGAAATCCATAGCGCGTTTATTTTCGTATAGCCGGATTTTGTATCATTATGTTATAATTAATTTACCACATATAAAGACCGGGGTATAATTGTAAATTTGAATATTATTAATACTTTTGTCTATTGAAAAGAATTTTCTACATAATCTTATTTATTGCCGGTTTACAATTTCAAAGCAGTGCGCAGGTAAAACCTACCCGCCTGATAAATAATTCAGTAAAGACTGTCAAATTCTATCCTAATCCTGCTATCAGTTTTATCAATTTTGAGTTTGATGATAAGTACGACAATTCGTATAGCCTTCTTATCTTCAATTTCCTGGGGAAAAAAATAGATGAGTTTAAAGTGACTGATAAAAAAATAACAGTTTCTGTAGATGAATATTACCGGGGCATCTATATTTTTCAACTGAGGGATAAACAAGGCAATATTATGGAATCCGGAAAATTCCAGGTTATAAAATAGTTAATATCCCATCTTACGCTCTCCTTTTGTTTTAGTGTGTCATTTTGTCCCATATTACTTATTGGCAAAAAGTTTGTCTGTACTACCTTTGCAGCCAATTTATAACATGATAAAAAAATCATAACGACATGGAAGAAAACGAGTTTAACAACCCCGTAGATGAAATGGAAAATACCCAACCACAGGAAGTCGACGATAAAATAGAAGAGAATGACATAGAAAATTTACGCCAGGATAACCCAACGGAAGAAAGTGTGGCATTCCAAAAATTGAAGGATGAGCTAGAAGAACAAAAAGATAAATACATTCGCCTCTTTGCTGAATTTGATAATTATAAAAGACGTACTTCTAAAGAAGCAATAGAACTAAGGCAAACTGCAGGCAAGGAAATTATCATTTCATTGCTGGATGTATTGGATGATATCGATAGGGCAGAGAAACAACTTCAGGAAAGTGAAACCGATAAAACGCTGAAGGAAGGAATCATGCTGGTGTTTGAGAAGTTTAGAAAAACATTGCAAT
>JAHEZA010000102.1 GCA_023251335.1 Chitinophagaceae bacterium
ACCATCGCCCCACGGACTGTTCCATCGCATGATGTGTTTTGGTGGGGCTGATTTCCATAAGGCAAAATCTGCTTTGTTTCTTTTTTCATCCTGGCCTTCAAGATCGCGCGTAGTTTCCAATAGATCATCAATCACTCTTCCGCTCAATTTTCCATAATCATGATTCTCCGCGTATTTTTTTACATCAAAATAAACAGAGCCGTTTACTTCATAAGCATACCCGGCATTTATCAACTCTTTAATCATCCCGATTTGTTCTACAATATGGCCGGTGGCCGTAGGTTCGATATTGGGATCTAATGTATTCAACTGCCTGAAAGCCCAGTGAAACAGATTGGTATATTTATGAACCAATTCCATAGGCTCTACTTTTTCGAGAAGTGCTTTTTTAGAAATCTTATCTTCCGCTTCGCGCCCCTCTTCTTCAAAATGCCCGGCGTCAGTGATGTTGCGCACATAACGTACTTTATAGCCAAGGTGTAACAAGTATCTATACACGACATCAAAAGTAATATAAGGTCTCGCATGTCCCAGATGGCTTTCGCCGCTTACGGTAGGCCCACAAACATACATTCCAACATGTGGCGGATTTATGGGGATAAACTCTTCTTTCTGTTTGGTCAGCGAATTATAAACTTTAAGCGGCATAAGAATTTTACTGGTTTACTATTTTATGTATCGTTGGATATACGCAAAACTAACGCGGTAAAGATATTACTACCTTTTATAAACTAAATCTAATTAATAAAATTTTATTGTTTTGGAGGGCTGTATCTTATGTCAGCAATTATTGGGAAATGATCACTTAATAATTGTTTGATTCTTTTATATTGGATAATCTTAAATCTTTTATCTGTGAAAATGTTATCAATCCTTAGCGTTGGTGAAATGGAACTAAACGTCCTTGAGATGCCTGATCCTTTTTCTACAAATGCATTTTGCAGTCCTTTGCCAATGGTTTCATAAGCATATGAAACCGGCACATCATTGAAATCGCCACAAACAATTACGGGAAAAGGACTGTGGTTCATTTCATCTTTTATAAAATCTGCCTGCGCGGCCCTTTTTATCACACCCATTTTTATTTTTGAAATAATATTTTTTGATTCGGAAATATTGCCTTGCGCAGGTACTTTTCCACTATCAAGATAATTTAAATTATCTTTTGAAAACTTCAGAGATTGAAGGTGAATATTAAAAATCCGAAAAGTATCTTTTCCTGCTAAAATATCGATAAACTGAAATGTCGAATTGTAGCTGTTTGGATTACTGACCAATGTTTGTTTTCGAATAACAGGAAATTTTGAAAAAACGATAATTCCAAAATGGTGGTAGCGGTCGAAATCGTCTATCACCCGGTAAGAATACAAATAGTCTTTAAATTTTAATTTTTTTTTAATATCGGGAAAGTAATTAATGCCTTCTTTATTTTCGCCCGCCACCATTTCCTGGAAGCAGGCTATATCAGGATTATATTTATTGATCAGATCAATCATTTGTTGTTTATGCTGAGGCTCATCTTTGTGATGTAAAATGTTGAAGAGCTCTACATTCCAGCTCATAACCCTTATGTCACCGATTTTTTTTGCCATGACAAAATCAGGCTCAGCATGTAAAGGAAAAACATTTCTCACCGCATGCAAAGAAGTCAGGATTGCTAATAACGAAACGATGCTCCATAAAGATTTTGCAAACAACCAGAATACAAAAAATAATACCAGAACGAGTAATAAATACGGTAACAGCAGCGTGAATAAACTTAAGAACCACCAATGTGCCGGCTCAAAATATTTTACATTGGCGCCTACAATAAACAAGACGGCAGTAATAATATTGGTTGTGACAAATACTTTTTTTGTGAACCTCCTAAAAAAAGGTTTTTTCATTTAATCCAATCCGTTTAATGATATAAGCAGTTTGTAAAATAACAGAATTAAAAATCAGTTTCGCGGGCTTTTTTCAGAATATTTTTTTCTTCATCGCTCAGATGGTTATATCCTTTTTGACTGATCTTGTCAAGGATCTCGTCAATGCGCTCTTGCGTTATGACGGGCCTTTTTACAAATGGCTTTTGACCGCGGGTGTTATAAAATACTTTTTCTTTTATTTTTTCCCGCTTACCAATTGGTTTGTCAGGATTAAAAAGGTCGCCAAACCAATTATAAAGTCGATTCATCCAGCGACTCCAGTCATATCCCTTACGCAAACTTATTACAAACAGAAATCCGGTAAGCCCACCTCCCAGGTGTGCGAGATTATGTGCTGTTCCCTGGCTTCCTGAAAAATCAATAACAACATAAAGTATGGTAAGTATCCACAACGGAATACCTCCATTCAGCATTTTAAACAAACGGAAATCAGGGGAAAGTGTAGTGGTAGCAATGGCAATAGCCATAATGCCTGCGTTGCCACCATACATAGACGAATACTCAATTTGGTCTCTTAGTACCGGAAATGCATAGCTGGAAGCAATGAACATAATAGCACCAACCAAACCTCCATAAATATAAACCGGGATTATTTTAGAATTACCTGCCAAATCCTGCAGAATGGTTCCAAAAAACCAAAGCCATAGCAAACTAACAATTGTGTATATGACACCTATGTGAATAAACATATAGGTAAATACAGTCCATGGTATTTCAGCGAGGGAAGACAATTTTGCCGGAAGGATAAACCACCTCAGAATTTGATATTGGAAAGCGGTTTCGGAAGATTTAGTTAAGTAAAAAATAATTTGAATAAGTCCGAACGAAACAAAAAGCAATGCGTTCATGCCTACCAGCGCCATCAACGCATTATTGTCGTCTCCCAAGGAAAGTTTTCTAAAGCGCCGGTCCATATATCTTTCTGATTCGCCCATTACCTAATTAAATTTGCTTTGTAAAAATACCGAATTACGGCGATTTAAAAACAGGGAAATTTAAATTTAATAATTGGTTTTTCCTGCTTTTTTCCAGATGATACAAAGAATTAATCCCATTGCCAACCCCCCGAGATGGGCGAAATGAGCAATGTTTCCGCCAAATCCTGAAAATTGACCAAAAAGGTCAATGGCCGCATAAATTATAGCAAGGTATTTTGCTTTGATGGGAAACGGAATGGGCAAAATAAAGAATTCAATATTGGGAAATGTATAAGCGAAGGCACCCAATAAACCCATTACAGCACCGGAGGCACCGATAGCAAAGCCAACTGGCACTAAAAACATTTCCGCGATGCTCGCGGCGAGACCACAAACAAGATAAAAAATTAAAAATCTTTTTGGGCCCCAAAGCCTTTCTAATGACGAACCAAACAACCAGAGCGCATACATATTAAAAGCGATATGAAAAAAGCCACCATGCGCGAACATCATGGTAACTAACTGGTAAGGTTTAAAAAGCCCAGTGTCAATAGACCATAATCCTATTCTGCTGGTAAGCCAGCCCAGCCTGTTGCCTCCGGTAATATCATACCCGGATTTATCAAGTACTGATTGAGCTACAAAAACGATTACATTTATGATGATAAGATTCAATACAACCGGCGTAGAAGACTGAGAAGGCCGGAACCTGTTATTATAAGCCATTCAATGAAAATTTAGGCTGCAATTTCGTAAATTGTTACCGGAAATGAAATATTATAGCTCGGGCTTAACAAATGACTCAGGTTTTCGGAACTCTCAGTAAACTAACAAATATCACGAATTGTTATTTTTGGATGCGAAACAAAATGCTACAAATATCTTTATCTACTAACGTCAAAAATGCGAGGAGGAAGGAAGATTTAGTGGTACTCTCTATTTTCTTTTCATGACCCGCCTAAATTTCGATTTGTAAAACAAAATCGCAATGGAGTTTATTTCTCATTGAAAATGCGTGCGGGCAATAATTTTGAAAAAATGACTTTTGGGAGTTAATCCCCCAGCACATAATTTTGCCGCCAAAGGAAAAGAAAATTTTTCGTATTAATGATCAAAAAAAATCTCACAAAAAAAGGTATCCCCATCTCTGTATCGCTTAAGTCAAGTTTGGACGCTGAAGATATTAAACCCCAGTTTACTCAGGATAAGAAGAGGTTAATCACGGTTGCAGCCATGTCGGTAGCTATAGCAGTGGCAATAAGCTTTATTGCAAAATTTTTAGTCCACTTGATTTATTTCATTACTAATCTTTCTTTTTATGGAAACTTTTCTGTCGCCCATGCCACGCCTGCAGATAATCAGCTCGGCTTATGGGTTATTGCGATACCCGCTTTGGGCGGTTTTGTTGTCGGCCTGATGGCGCTTTATGGTTCCAAGGCCATTCGCGGCCATGGAATACCGGAAGCAATGGAACAAATTCTGACTAATCAAAGTAAAATAAAACCGACTATTACCTATCTGAAGCCCATTTCTTCTGCGATTGCAATCGGCACCGGCGGGCCATTTGGCGCTGAGGGACCGATTATCGCGACCGGCGGAGCCCTCGGCTCTACATTTGGACAGATAGCGAGAGTTTCTCATAACGAACGAAAGATTTTATTAGCGGCCGGGGCTACAGCAGGTATGGCAGCTATCTTTGGTACGCCTATCGCCGGTGTGTTTTTAGCTATTGAATTGTTGTTATTTGAATTTTCACCAAGATCCATGATACCTGTTGCTTTAGCCTGCATCACGGGTGCGGCCGGGCATCATTTTCTTTTTGAAGCAGGGCCTGTTTTCCCCGTGGGACATATAATAGAAGCCCCATCCAATACAGCACTTTTTGTTTATAGTATCCTGGGGATAGTGATGGGTTTTATTTCTGTCTTCACTACCAAAATTGTTTATTTTATTGAAGATAGTTTTGAAAAATTACCTGTCCATTGGATGTGGTGGCCCGCTATTGGTGGCCTTGCGGTAGGTATCGTCGGTTATTTTGCACCTAGGACGCTCGGAGTAGGGTACGAAAATATTACGGATGTATTGTCGGGAAGCTTAACCCTAAAAGTTGTATTTGGGTTATGTATTTTCAAATTCATTTCATGGGCAATTGCTTTGGGCAGTGGAACATCTGGTGGAACATTAGCACCTTTGTTCACTATTGGCGGCGCCGCAGGTGTATTATTAGCAACCGGTATTCTTTACTTTTTTCCTTATTCCGGAATCACATTATCGCTGGCGGCATTGGTAGCTATGGCTGCTATGTTCGCCGGAGCATCACGGGCGTTACTCACTTCGATCGTTTTTGCACTTGAGGCTACCGGCCAGTCGAACGCGCTGTTGCCGCTTTTAGCGGGATGTATAGGCTCTTATTTAGTTTCTTTCTTTATCATGGAAAATACAATCATGACGGAAAAAATAACAAGGCGTGGTGTAAAAACGCCAGATTCCTATGAAGCCGATATATTAGAAACCATGAACGTGAGCCAGGTAATGGAAGAAAACGGATTGGTACTGAGCGAAGATAATACGATTGGCGAAGTACGGGAATGGTTGGAAAAGGAGCCTGATTACAACAGTAATTATTTCATTATTGTAAATAAAGGCAATGAGTTCCGTGGAATTATAAGTTCATCGAATCTATTCAGCAACCATCATCAACAGGATAAATTATTAGGCACCTTGATTAAAAGAGATAGTGTTTCAATCGGAGAAGCCAACAGCCTTAGAACTGCTGTAGAAATGATGGCAAAAGAGAATATTGACTTGTTGCCGGTCACATCGGTTGATAATAATATTATTGGCATTCTTTCTTATAAAGATATTATCTCGGCATACAAATCAGACAGTGATAATTACATCAAAAACAATCCTTCCATTTCCTTAAAAAGAAGTGGTTTAAAAATGTTGGTGCGTGGAAATCAATTAATCAATTTGATAACTTCAAAAAACAAGTAAAGCGATTCTTGCCATGATGGGCTTTGCAGCGGTAATTTAGATTCCGGCTTTTTTTTCAGTTTATTTTTTCTCCTAAAGGATCAAGGTTTCTGATTGGCACAAGATTTAATGGTAATTTATAATATACAATCGCATCTATAATTTTTGATAAAACCATCCGTTTGTATATGAAATAGAAAAACTGTTTTTTTGTTTGTTTACTATATTTTTTAACATACAGCAAGCTAAGATATTAGCGTAAATTTGAAAAAATATGAAAACGATTTTCGGGCCTTTTTACATAATGATTCTATGAAGTTTTTATTTTACTTTATTTTATTTGCTAATCTTCTTCCCTTATCGGTCTTTGCAATTAATGATACTACCAATATTCCTTTGGGCAGGCAAATATTTCATGATCGTATTAAAGATGAGCAACAACTTGCGGACAAAGCGGATGGTCACTTTGACGGAATGATAAAAGTAAGCAACAATCCCGACGTGAATTTACAGGTTACAGATGCGATTATAAGAAAAGTAAATGTACTTAGAAATGATATTGAGATTAACGACGACATACCATCCAACAATGATAAGGTACGATACTTGCGTTACCTCGAAGATTTGTTAAAAGATTTTATTAATAATTGGAAAACTCATAAGCTAAATCCTTCTTTAGCACCATTACTTGTTCAAAATTTCCATGAAATTTTTAACGCAAATATTAAAGGCGAAAGCATGGCTCCGCTGATTCAAAAAGTACCTTATGAAGTAGGTTTAATAAATGCGTCAATTTTTGCAGATAACCCAGGTTATCAGCAAAGCAAGATTATTTTGTTTAGAAAATTTTGTGTCTTATATCCTGACAAAATATTGGCTAATATTGGGCCGTATGCAAATGAAACCTTTGCAGATACCTTAGTGATAGATGCTTTTAATAATAGCCCCAGTCAATTATATTCGTATGCCCAATCTGCCGGTAGTCAACAGGGAAGGCTTATCAGACGAATTGACGATCCCAGGATAAAAACGGTAGTGCAATTGAGTGCTCAAAATCGGGCGTTATTCTATTTTCCTTTTATGGATGAGCTGATCAGTGGCAAACTAACAATGGCTGACGTTACCAAAGTTGCAGGCAGTTCCGATAAAACTTATGACAGTGTGGGCTATTATAGTTTACTGGTGAAAACAGAAATCAGTTACTATGACAGGTTAACGCATGGCGATACGCCTGTGGCCATGTTCGGAGCCAACGGTTTGGTGGATATGCTGAAAGCAAAAGCCATTCAACACTTTATAACTCCAATCAATCTGTTGCATGAAAATCCGAATCCTGCTGTGCGTTTCAAAGCGTTACAACCATTGAACGCACAGGAATTATACTACATGATGGTATTGGGAGAAAATGACATTTATACCTCGAGCTATAAATATAGTTTTGACAGGATGATTCAAAAAATGGGGCCAGTGCCTCGCGGAGATTCTTTACTAATGTCATTGCATTTCGACAGGTTTAAAAAATTTATTAAAATGGCCGCGGGGTATAATAAATTGGATGAGTTTTTAAAGACGATGCCTGAAAACTCCGAGAAGTTGATGCAGGCTTTTGTTGCCAAACTGGAAACAACAGGCACGCTTGAAGATGCGGTCGATGTTGCAGATTCTTATGGAAGTATTACCAATCCTCAGCTTCAGCAATCGATGTTGAAAAATG
>JAHEZA010000574.1 GCA_023251335.1 Chitinophagaceae bacterium
TCATTTCATAACCAGGCGCGAAATAATCTACAATTTTACCTTTCCCTTCATCGCCCCACTGGAGCCCAAGAATTACATCAACCATTTCAAAAAGATTTTTAAACATAAGAATCAAAAAGATTTTTGACCCTTTTTAAGACCGCGGCAAAAGTAAAATTAAAAAAAGAAAAGAAGGTGTAATTGTGTAAAAATATAAAGGCTATTTATTTTAAAAAAAGAGATACCGTAAATCAATGAATTTTGGTAATTCTCATTCAGGTCTTTTTAAGCCTCAGTCTTGTTAGTGAAGCAACAATTTTGGAAGATTCTTATTTTTAGACTGTTGATGCAGGCGAAAAAATAAATCTTCAGTAAACAAACGAAAATATCAGATTTTCATTTTTCAATTTCAAACTTATTGCTTTCGGGTATTTCCTTCAATAAAAAGCGCCCGTTTCCGGGCGTTTTATAATTATCAAAATCTAAAAAAAATCAGGCAACTTTTAGCATGCTAAGTTTGCTGGTGCTAAATTTACGTGTGGCGTATTCTTTCGTAACATTAAAGGTTTTGGTTTTTTGAGAAGGCAGTTCATACATGGCATCTGTCAGAATGCTTTCGCAAATGCTTCTTAAACCACGCGCGCCCAATTTGTATTCCATCGCTTTTTCTACCATAAAATCATACACTTCGTCTTCGATTGTCAATTCAATTCCTTCGAGCTCAAATAATTTTTTGTATTGTTTGATCAGCGCATTTTTTGGTTCGGTCAGAATACTTCTTAGCGTAGTAGCATCCAGAGGGTTCAAGTAAGTAACTACCGGAAGCCTTCCGAGTAATTCAGGGATCAAACCAAAGGATTTTAAATCCTGGGCATTTACAAATTGCAGCAAATTTTTCCGCTGGTATTCCTGGAGATCTTTATTTACACTGAAGCCGATAGCATTTGTGTTAATTCTTCTGCCTATCAATCTGTCCACACCATCAAATGCGCCTCCGCAAATAAAGAGAATATTGCTCGTATTTATTTTAACTAATTTCTGCTCAGGATGCTTGCGTCCGCCCTGTGGTGGCACCAGTACCTCAGCTCCTTCAAGCAATTTCAACAATCCCTGCTGAACGCCTTCTCCGCTTACGTCCCTGGTAATGCTGGGGTTATCGCTTTTTCGGGCTATTTTATCTATTTCATCAATATAAACAATTCCTTTTTGCGCGGCGTTTACATCAAAATTGCATACCTGTAATAAACGGCTTAAAATACTTTCTACATCTTCACCTACGTAGCCTGCTTCTGTAAAAACGGTAGCGTCAACTATGGCAAAAGGAACATTTAAAATGCGGGCAATTGTTTTAGCGAGCAATGTTTTTCCCGTGCCCGTTTCCCCTACCATCACTATATTGCTTTTCTCAATCTCTACATCGCTGTCCACTTTTTGATTCAATCTTTTATAGTGATTATACACCGCAACAGCCAATATTTTTTTTGCATCATCCTGGCCGATTACATACTCATCCAAGTATTTTTTAAGTTCTATGGGCTTTTTAACAGACAGTTTATAATTCGAACTTCCCGAATTATTATCCTGCGAAGGAGCAATTTCCTGTGTAATAATTTCCTGGGCATGTTCAATACAACTCTCGCAAATATGCCCTTCCTGGCCTGCGATCAGGATCTTTACTTCATCCCTGCTTCTTCCACAAAAAGAGCAATGTAATGTTTGTTGCTTTGCCATTATCTGTCAATAAAATTTGTCCTAAAATATATTCTTTCTTCTTTAAACACAAGCCAATTTATATATGACAATAAAAATTGTCAAAACGATGCATTACAATTTTTTTAAGATGGCATCTACTATACCATATTTCTTACTTTCTTCGGCATTCATCCAATAATCACGATCAAAATCCTCCATTACCTTTTCATAAGATTGGCCACAGTTGTCTGCCAGAATTTTGGCGCCTAGTTCCTTGGCTTTTTGAATTTGTATGGCCATTATTTCCAGGTCGGCGCTTGTACCCTGGCCGCCCCCACTAGGCTGATGTATCATCACTTCGCCATGAGGAAAGATATAACGCTTTCCTTTGGCTCCGCCGCTTAATAAAATGCTTCCCATACTAGCCGCCATTCCCATACAAACGGTACTAACAGGAGATGAGATCATTTGCATGGTATCATAAATAACCATGCCGCTCGTAATTACACCGCCGGGGCTGTTAATATAAAATGTAATTTCTTTTCCCGGATCAATGGCCTCAAGATATAAAAGCCGGTTAGTAATATCTTTGGCACTCTTATCATGCACTTCTCCCCAAAGAAAAACTTTGCGCTGTTCAATAAATTTTTTATCAAACATCATTCCACCCATCATCCTTTCCATTGGGTTGTCAGGAGTTTGAGTTTCGGGCTCTTCTTCCCCTTCAAAACGTGTTAAATTATTTTTATAAAAATTCATACTTATGTCGTTTGAAATGATTTTTTTATTTTTTTTGTTTTCTTGAATTGGT
>JAHEZA010000575.1 GCA_023251335.1 Chitinophagaceae bacterium
TCCCATTCATTATATTGCTTCGCAGATGGATGAAGCCCGTCACCGGCAATCAATGAAGGATCATTTTTCGCTTCGCGCGAAATGGTTGTGATGTCTAAATAATGAACACCCAAATTCGATGAAATATTTTTATTCGCTTCATTGAACTGGTCTATTTCACGAGCAATTTTTTGAGCGTCGTATCCTTGGCCAAAGGGAGTGACACTATAATCCGGTATCGATAAAACAAACACGTGGTTTTTTATGGCATCAGCATATAATATTGCCCTGGTCAGCAATTCGGTAAACTGGGTTTTATATTCGTCAAGCGATCTTCCCTGGTATTGATTGTTTACACCTATCAGCAGCGTAACAAAAGAATATTTTTTTTGGGGAGGAGCAATTTCTAAAGAATTTAAAAGATTGCCGGTAGTCCATCCACTTGTTGCTATAATATCAGGATCTGAGATTTGAATGCTGTCTTTTCGGAGCATAACAGCTAACTGCACAGGAAATCTGTCCTCACTGGTAACGAATGCTCCAATAGTATAAGAATCGCCGAGTGCCAAATAGGTGATATTATTTTTATCCAGTGTTTTCTCATCACCAATGGTATCCATCGGAATATTATTTTCGGAAGACGTGTAATTTACTTTTTCTTTTTTGCAGGAAATAATTAATAAAAAAGAAATGAAGAATAACAAAAATGAAAATGATCTGTTGATATGGTGATATTTTAATTTCAAAATAAACGATTGATACCACTATTTACGAAATTATAACATAACCGGATTATATTTTTTCGGTTAAATAAACAGGGCGATTAAATCGCCCCTGTAAAAAATATTTTAGACCAAATGAAAATTGCTGTTTTGTGTTCGTTTGCTGTTTTACCCCACCTACGTTATCTGGTGTTTATCCTCAGTCGTTTTATTTATAAAGAATATCATAATATTCTTCTACCATCCTGTTGCTGCCAAAGGCAAACTGCACATCCCGCATTCCATTTTTTACTATCTGCCGCCAGGTTTCAAAATCGTTGTAATAAAGCGGCAGTATTTCATTTTCAAGAATGTCATAAAGCTGGTCCATATCGTAGTTATCCTGCTCCTCTACGTGCATATTCATGTAATCTGCCGGTGGTACTACAAAACCATTATTTCCATTATTTACAAATTCGCAAATCCACCCATCATTGGTGCTAAGGTTTACCGCACCATTCATTGCTGCCGTCATCCCACTGGTACCACTTGCTTCCCTGGGCACTCTCGGATTATTGAGCCAAACGTCCGCTGCCTGTTTCAGGCGCCTGCTCAATGCCAGTTCATAGCCTACACATACCGCCACATTCTTATATTGTTTGCTGAGATTCACCAGGTGATTAAAATCGTTGATAGCCGGATAGTCAAGCGGATACGGCTTTCCCGCCCAAATGATCTGAACAGGATATTTCGGATTATTTAAAAGCGCTTCAAATCGCTTATGGTCTCTTGTCAATAACTCCGCTCTTTTATAACCAGCAAACCTTCTTGCCCAAACAATAGTAAGCACATCCGGATCCATCAGCTTGCCTGTTTGATCGGCTACTATGGCCAATCCCCGTTGTTTCAAATGTCTTTTCCTGTCGTCAAACCAATCGTCATTATGTTCCTGCCGTGCGCGGTACAATTGTTTATCGGCCCAGTATTTCCAGTTTTGCGCATTGGTGATCGCTTTTATTTCGCAGATCCCCTCGTACTTATTCCACATCTGGCGACTTACTTCTCCATGCAACTGAGAAACGCCATTGGCGAGATGGGCAAAACGTAACGCGGCAAGCGAATGATTAAACTGATCATCCGTGATTCCTGTAATCTCCCTTACCTGGTCGATGGCCATACCACAGAAATAGCTCATTTTTTCGCATAAATAAATGTCGTGCTTTTCATTACCTGCTTCTTCCGGTGTGTGCGTCGTAAAAACCAAACGCTTTTTTATATCTTCTAAATTGCCAAATTTTTGGTACAAATAAAAAGCCGCGCTTACAGCATGCGCCTCATTAAGATGATACAACTCGGGATCGTAATTCATCATGTCTAGCAATTTTGCCCCTCCTACTCCTAGCAAAATAAACTGGGCGATTTTAGTCGCAGCATTACCATCGTAGAGCCGGTGGCAAATGGTGCGGGATACGTAATCATTTTCGTTGTCATCCGTGCTCAATAAAAACAGAGGCGCTGTATTAAATGTGGTGGGATTAAGATATAAGACCTTTACCCAAACCGGGTGATCATGAATATTGATCTGGAACCTGATCTTAGTATCTTCAAGAAAATTATATATTTTTTCTATCCAAACTACTTTTAATGTCTGATCCTGGTTTCTTGCCTGGTCGTAGTAACCCTCCTTCCACAGAATACCGATACCTATTAAATTCTGACGTAATTCATAAGCACTGCGTAAATGCGATCCGGATAAAAACCCAAGGCCTCCGCTATAAATTTTTAATGGTTGGTCAATTGCA
>JAHEZA010000576.1 GCA_023251335.1 Chitinophagaceae bacterium
TAGCAGAAATTACTTTATCCCGATACACGTCAATTGAGACAGTAGCGGGAGAAGTAAAATCATCGCCGTGTGCAGGCAGTTCGACCACTACCACTTTTTGCCCGTCTTTTTCCAATTCTGCCTTTACAGTATTCCATACATAAGGCGCCTGCCATGCGCCATGCACAAGCACATAAGTATTGGAAGACGGAAAGTTATTTTTTGAACATCCGACGAAGAAGGTTATCATAGCACCGAGTAATAACCAATGCACAAATTTCTTTTTCATAATTTCTTTTTTAATTGGTTTAAAATTTTTATCAAAGTTGCCGATATACAATACCTGGGTCAATGGCTTAATAATATATTTTCATGTATAAAATAACTATTGCTTCTTTGAAAGGAATTTACAATTCATAACAGCTACGTCAAAAGATATTTTAGCCCTTTAATAAATGCGCTGGTAGCCCATTTATATGTTAATCCTCGTTTGTTTTAAATGCCTCGCTTGAATTCAAGTACCTTTACGCATTGAAATTCTCAAAGATTATATTAATCAAATGTTTCACAGAAAACTACCGATTATCTATTTCGTCGCATTGCTTTTTAGCTTCACCTCCTGCGCGCAGAATACTTCCTTCAAAAAAGAAAACAAAAAATTTATGTACACGAATGCTCTTATAAACGAAACAAGCCCATATCTTTTACAACACGCGCACAACCCCGTCGACTGGTATGCCTGGGGAGACGAAGCGCTTGATAAAGCGAAGAAAGAAAATAAAATGTTGCTGATCAGCGTAGGATATGCAGCTTGTCATTGGTGCCACGTGATGGAGCATGAAAGCTATGAAGACACTACTGTTGCAAACATTATGAACAAAAATTTTATTTGTATCAAAGTGGATCGTGAAGAGCGGCCTGATGTGGACCAGGTGTACATGAATGCCGCGTATCTCATTAATGGGAATGGTGGTTGGCCGTTGAATGCATTGGCGATGCCGGATGGTAAACCATTTTTTGCGGGCACTTATTTTCCAAAAGCCAATTGGATACAACTGCTGGAATACTTTTCAAACCTATACAAAACGGATAATGCGAAAATGCAGGAACAGGCCGATCATCTTGCAATGGGGATAAGAGATATCGAAAACGTCCCGATAAACAAAAGCCGTGTCTCATTCAATGTAAACACACTGAACGAAATGTTTGACGGCTTCAGCAAAAATATAGATATGGTAAAAGGTGGCACCAGGGGAGCAATGAAATTTCCAATGCCTGCTACATGGGAATACCTTTTACAATATCACTATCTGACTGGAAACAAAGAAGCGCTGAAAGCTGTGGAAGTCACTTTAGACAATATGGCCAACGGAGGAATCTATGACCAGGTTGGAGGAGGTTTTTCAAGATATGCCACTGATTCGCTATGGCACGCTCCTCATTTTGAAAAAATGCTTTACGACAACGCGCAGCTTATAAGCCTTTACAGCCATGCGTTTCAGCTTGCAGGAAATCCATTGTATAAAAGAATTGTTTATGAAACGGTTGAATTTGTAAAACGCGAACTCACTTCTGATGAAGGAGGATTTTATTCTTCGCTTGATGCGGACAGCGAAGGAAAGGAAGGAAAATTTTATGTATGGAGGAAAGATGAAATTGAAAAGATATTGGGAAAGGATGCTGATCTGTTTAATGACTATTTTGGTATAACGGAAAGCGGCAATTGGGAATCGGGAGAAAATATCCCGGACATCAATATGGGTGAAGAAGATTTGGAAAAAAAATATGATCTCACCAAACCTGCATTGATAGAAAAGATAGATTCATTAAAAAGTATTGTTTTTGAAGAAAGAAAAAAACGGGTCCGCCCTGGTACTGACGATAAAATATTAACATCCTGGAATGCGCTGATGTCAAAAGGTTTGATAGACGCTTATCGCGCTTTTGGTGATAAAAATTTTCTTTCGCTCGCGCAAAAAAATATTGATTTTCTTTTGAAAAATACAGAAGCAAAAAATGGCGGCATTTACAGGAATTATAAAAACGGAGAGGCAACTATTCCGGCTTTCTTAGATGATTACGCTTTTTTGATAAATGCATTGATCAATTATTACCAGGTAAGTTTCGATGAATCATACCTGCAAAAAGCGGGCAACCTTAGCCGTTATGTAGAAGATCATTTCTTTGATAAAACCTCCCAAATGTTTTTTTATACCGATGATCAATTCAGTAACCTGATTGCCCGCAAGATGGAGGTTTCAGATAATGTAATTCCTTCGTCAAACAGCGAGATGGCAAAAAATCTTTTGCTCCTGAGCCTATGTTTAGAAAATAAAAATTATGAAGATCAGTCAATCCAAATGGTTAAAAATGTTTCAGATGACATTCAAAAAAATCCGGGTTATTACAGCAATTGGGCGCAGGTAATGGCTCTGCAAATCCGTCCACCTTATGAAGTCGCCATTGTCGGAAATGATTGGCAGCAAAAACTGTCC
>JAHEZA010000103.1 GCA_023251335.1 Chitinophagaceae bacterium
TTTTAGCTTATGAAGTTAAAAATAGTTTTGTCAGAGACAGGTTATATGGTAATATAAAAGCGGATTGGCAAATTACTCCGGAGTTTAGTATGATGTTTAGGTATGGGTTGGACACTTACAATGAACAAAGAGAATTTAAAATACCGACCAGCTATACCGAAGAGCCCCGCGGTGCTTACGGATTGATCAATCTTAAAGCCTTTGAAAGCAACGCTGAATTTCTGGGCACGTATAAAAAGGAACTAAATAATTTTAGTTTGTCAGTTTCAGCAGGCGGTAACATGCGCTATCAAAAGGGCAGCACTATCAAAGATGCTACAAAAAGCGGAACGGGGTTAATTGTGCCTAACGTATATACGATCCAAAACATTTTACCTTCTTCTCTTGACTATAGCAGCTATTCTTTTCAAAAGGGCACGAACAGCCTTTATGGGATGGCATCAGTAGGATATAAAGACGAGGTGTATGTAGATGTTTCAGGGCGTAATGATTGGTCCAGCACGCTTCCCAATATAGAACCTTATTTTTATCCTTCTGCATCAGTAAGCATTCTATTGAATAAAATTGCTCGTATTACTTCGTCCAATATTAATCTTATTAAATTAAGAGGTGGCGTGGCCGAAGTAGGTAATGATGCTTCGCCGTATCAGTTGCTGAGCGTCTTATCTAATGCCGGTACCTGGGGAGATATACCGAGATTATCAACATCAGGTACATTATTAAACCCGGAGTTGAAGCCAGAGATAGCAACTTCCTACGAAGCTGGCTTGGATGTTACTTTGTTTAAAAACCGGCTCAATTTTTCCGCAACTTATTATATGTTGGAAAACAAAAACCAAATATTCAACACCCAACTTCCTCCTTCATCAGGATACAGTTCCAAAAACATCAATGCAGGCCTTGTGAGAAGCAATGGGATAGAATTAACTGTCGGCGGAACCCCTGTTCAAACTAAAAATTTCAGATGGGACCTCTCTGCTAATCTGACGAAAAACCAGACCAAGATAGTACAGTTGGCAGAAGAAATGCCCTATTTTACTTTTTGGGAAGATGCCAAAGGCGGAGCCTGGACTTATGTAGGCGAGGAAGCAGGAGATATATACGGGCCGCAAGTCAGGACCGTAACAGATAAATCATCACCGTATTACGGATATCCATTGCTTGAATTTTCTGATGGAGGAGCAAAGTGGTCGAGCATAGACGCACATAACACGAGAAATAAAGTCGGCAATTTTAATCCCAAATTCATGATGGGCTTACAGACATCGTTGAGTTGGAAAAACTGGAGTCTTAACATGAGTTTCGATTGGAGAAACGGAGGCCAGTTTGTATCACAGACGTATCGCTATGGAATGGAAGATGGCCGGGCGTCTCTTCAGCTCGATCAATTTTTTAATGCAGGCAGCATGAGTGGAAAAGAGCTTCGCGATTATTTAGTAGCTCATGAAGATGAGCTGATAAAAATTCATGGCAACCAATTTCCAAGGGTAGGATGGCCAACTCCTGAACATACCAGCTTTCCTTTTGAATATAGCGGAATCAAGCTTCCTTATGGCGGATTGATCATACCCGGCGTATATGCTTCCGGATATGATGCAAATGGAAATCCTACCGGCTATATCGAAAACTTGGGAGAAAATGTACTGGGCGCAGATCCTTCAAATCCAAATGCTACGTTGCCGGTGCCGTATGCAGCATCCAATCCATGGGACTTTACAGAATCTGAATTATTCTCAGCGTCTTATTTAAAGCTTCGCGAAGTATCCCTTTCGTTTGGGCTACCATTAGGTTTGACAAATCGTTTAAAAATACATGACGCGACAGTTTCTGTGTATAGTCGCAATATAGTTATATGGACCGCCGCCAAGATTGGAATAGATCCTGAAAATGCTTACCAACCCAGTTCGGATGTGCAAGGTGGAGGAATACAATTTAAACAAGGAATAGAAAGATATAACGTTACGCCCTGGTCGATTCCCATGGGTATCAGGTTAAATGTAACTTTTTAAAATTAACAGAAAAAATTATGATCATGAAATCAATTTATAAATTTCACGCCGTCTTATTCATCTTTCTATGTGGGTTTTCATTTTCCTGCGTTAAGCATTTAGAAACCTTAAATGAAAACCCGAATGGAGCCGATCCTGCGACTACTAATCCGAATCTTGTATTGTCCACAGTGCTTTCCGAAACAGGAAGAACTTTTGTAGATCTCGGAGCAGGAGATATTGCCGGAGTAATGCAATATACCCAAAAAGATGGGTGGGGTTCTGCGCATAATAATTACGATTGGGGAGGTGATAATCCCTGGGGCAGTTATTACGATATTTTAAGAAATAATCAGTTCGTTTATAATAAAGCAGTAGCGTCAAACGATGAATTTCTACAAGGAATAACACTAGTAATGCGTTCAATGGTGTTTGGACTCTTAACTGATTTATACGGCGATGTACCTTACACGTCTGCCTTGCAAGGAGATGAAGGCGGTAAAGACAAAACGTTCCCGACTTATGATGACCAGAAATCAATCTATGAAGGAATCCTGTCTGACCTAAAAACCGCAAACACACTCCTGTCTAAAAAGAAAACTGAATATTCAAATAATCCGGGAAGTGTGGATTTGTATTACAATGGTGATCCGGCTAAATGGAGGAAACTTGCCAATTCTTTAGCGCTCAGATATTATATGAGGATCTCAGAAAAGTTACCGGATGAGGCCAAAGCCGGAATAGAAATGATCGTGAATAATCCAAATGATTATCCAATCATCACGATTGCTTCCGATGATGCAACCATGGCTTTTCCAGGCAATAGCGGCAGTGATTCATGGCCAAATAATGTTACTTATGATTCTGATAGTAGTAATTACCGGAGAATAAAAATGTGTAACACGTTTGTAACTGCTTTGCAGGCTTTGCAGGATCCCCGCTTAGGTATATTTGCCGGCAAAGTCCAGGTATTTTTATTTGTAGATGACAACCTCCCGGCGGGAACTGATTATATCACAGACACGGTAGTGAATGGAGAAAATAAAAAAGTGCGTTACCTGTCACCAGATATTCTTTCCAGCAGGGCATTGACACTTGATGATATTAACCAGGACCAGGATTACGTTGGCCTTCCAGTGGCGCTTACAGGCCCACAGGCCTATAACTTAAGCCCCGACTTAAACCAGGCCTCCCGCAATCCTCATGTGTCATGGTTAAATGACATCTACCAAAGTCCAAAAGGCCCGCTTTTAAAAGTTCACCTTATGTCGGCGTCAGAAGTGCACTTCATCATTGCAGAGGCAAAGGCGGTCAAAGGCTGGACATCTGCTGATGCCGGACAGGAATATTATGCCGCCATTAAAACTTCGTTTGACACCTGGGGATTAGGCGGCTCTTATTCAAACTATATTGCTCAGCCGGATGTTGTTTTTGATAATACTCAAAAACAAATCATGCAGCAAAAATGGATAGCTAACTGGACCAACGCAACAGAATCATGGTTTGATTTTAGAAGAACGGGCCTTCCGGAATTACATGGTGTGCAAGGCCTTACCATCGCTCCTGAATTACCTGTAAGATTTTATTATCCAAAAGCCGAACAAAACCTTAACAGTGCCAATGAACAGGCAGCAGCCAGTAAATTGGAAGTAACACCTTACTCTGGTTTTGGTGCAGATGGCAATCAAAACAGCGCCTGGTCTAAAATGTGGCTATTGCAGGGAACCGGAAAACCCTGGTAAAATCATCCATAAAAATCGTAAATCAATTTAAAACCCAATAATTATAAATGAAGACCAAAGTAGCTTGTAAACAAAACGATTCGTACCCAAAACAATTAAAAACTTATACAAAAAAAACCTTAAGAAATCAACCCGGCATACATGGAACTATAAAAAAGATTCTTGTTGTTTGCATCATTCCGCTTTTATTCTTCGCTGTTAGTACACAGGCGCAGACTTTTAAAGCAGGCGTTGCAGTTCGGGTGATAACACCAGATCCTCTTTTGCCTGTCTCCGGAGGAGTTGGGATACCTAAACCCTCCCACATTCTAAAAGGAAATCTCTACGCCAGGGCGATTGTTTTGGAAAAAGGTAGTACGAGGATTGCAATTGTAAGTATAGATAATCTTGGTTGGCCGGCCGTGTTGGGCGACAAATCAAGAGCTTTAATAAAAGGAATACCACCTGAAAATATCCTGATAGGGGCTACTCATACGCACAGCGCTCCGGACGCTTATGGGTTCCCGGATGAAACCGGGAAATCATCAGTTGATTTGAAATATCTTGACTGGTGTGTTCACCAAATAGCAGATGCTGTAAATGAAGCGGTGAAGAACCTGGAACCCGCATCATTGAAAACGGCTTTTGGAGAGACGAAAGGAAAGATTTCTTACAATTATTATGCTCCTGATCTTTATGATCCCAGATGCAGCGTGCTCCAGGTACTTGCAACCTCCGGTAAAAATATAGACAAGCCCATCGCTACTTTAATAAACTACGCCATCCATCCTGAAATTATTGGTTCATCAAGAGACATCTTAAGCCCCGATTTATGCGGCCCGTTGTACGACAGAATTGCAGAAAAAGGAGGCGGCACTGCGATTTTTATGAATAGCGCACAGGGAGGTATGGTTACCGCAGACAACCGATTGCCTGGTGGAGGTGAAGCTAATGACTGGAATGAATGTATCAGGATTGGTAATCTCCTGGCTGATGAAGCATTAAGAATAGTTTCGGATGCGTCTGTACAGGTCAATCCGGATATTTACTGCGCCAGCCGCAATATCATGTTTCCACTAGAGAATGCAGAGATGAAATTTATCTTCGAACATTCCCCGTTACAATTTAAGTCTAAAAGTATTGACTCAGTTGCCACGCGGCTCAATCTTCTGAATATTGGTACGGCGCAGGTTCTTACCATTCCGGGTGAAGCATTGCCCAATATTGGTTACTATGTGAAACGCAACATGAATACCAAACAACCATTTTTATTCGGACTTACCAATGATGCCTTCGGATATATCCTGGACAAAGTTGACTTTAATAGCTTTAAAAGATACGGGTACATTTGCCGCACGAGTTTGGGCCCTATGACAGGTGATATCTACATCAACGAGGTATTAGCATGGTTAAAGACTGCTCCTTCACCGCAAAACAAATAGAATTTCTAATTGTTGATTACTAAACGGAGTAAAGAATTCCTAAATGAATCTCACAAAATAAAATAAGAAACATTACACGGCAATGATAACAGGCAATTAAAAAGAGGTATAAAATAAAGATGCCGTTACATTTGCTCCATTTGTCCATTTAAAACAAAACAATTCAAATGAAAAAATTATTATCATCCTTTTCGCTCGTTTTTTTTACGCAAATTTTTTTCGTTTATACTATTTCGGCACAGGATGCGGCAACTTCGGTTAGCGCAAAGCAGCATCTTGTATCCGCTCCTGCCACAGCCTTGCAGGATTACCTGCATAACACCGACGCCTCTTATCAATGGGAAATAAAAGACTCATTTGAAATAAATGGAGTAAAAGGATACGACCTGTTATTAACTTCTCAAAAATGGAAGCAATACACATGGCGTCACCAGTTAACCATATTATCTCCTAAAGAAAATAATTATGATGGAGCGTTATTATTTATTACAGGCGGAGCAGATAAAAATGAACAACCTAACTGGAAAAAAAGCGATGATAAACTTACTAAGATGTTCGTGTCAGTGGCTGAAAAAAACAAAGCGATAGTAGCCATTATACGGCAGGTGCCCAACCAGCCTTTATATGACAGCTTAACGGAAGACGCATTGATCTCATATACATTACATCGTTTTAAAGGCGATAACGATTATACATGGCCGTTACTGTTTCCTATGGTTAAGAGCGCAGTGCGGGCAATGGATGCCGTACAGGAGTTTTCAAACAAAAATCTTCAACATCCGGTCACCAGGTTTGTAATATCAGGCGCTTCCAAACGCGGCTGGACCACATGGCTTACCGGCGCAAATGACCCACGGGTGCAGGCAATCGGGCCTATGGTGATTGATATTTTGAATATGCCGGTAAATCTTAAACACCAACTTGATGCCTATGGAGAATATAGTGTGGAGATTGAAGATTATGTAAAGTTAGGTATCGTACAGGGAATGGGCACAGAAAATGGCAATGCTTTGGTTACCATGATTGATCCCTATTCATACAGGGATAAGTTGACAATGCCAAAGATGTTGTTTATGGGCACTAACGATCCGTATTGGGTAATTGACAACGTAAAAAATTACCTAAAAAATATACCGGGGGATAATTTGATACATTATGTGCCCAATGCGGGGCATGACCTGGGTGACGGGACCTCTGCTTTCGCGGCATTGAGTGCATTTTTTGGAATTTCAATGAGCCACGAAGATTATCCACTTTGTAAATGGAAAACTTCTGAAAGCAAAAAGGGCGTAAAAATAACTGCTGATGCTTCAAAGGATATTTTACTGGGCGCTACTTTATGGTTCGCTGATTCGGAAGATAAGGATTTCCGAAATGAACTATGGCAGAGTAAAGACCTGGGCATCAGCCACAAAGCAGAGATAAAGACAACAGAGAAATTTCCTGCAAAAGGTTACCGGGCTTTTTATCTTGACCTCAAATACAAGGATGCAAATGGCGGTGACTACACAGTAAGTACACGCGCTTTTATGGTTGATAGTAATAAAATTTTATAAGTTTTCGGAGTAGTAATCCGGAATATTTATTCGTTTACCGTGCCCGGCAGGAAAAGGAATTTTTCTTGCCGGGCATTTTATTTCAAAAAAATTTAGTTCAGGCGTTTTACTACAAGACTGGTTATTTGTCTTATGCTTCTTTCGATGAATCTACACATTTTCAAAAATAGAAATTCCGAATATTTGTTTGCTTACTATAGCTGGCAGATGATCCCATTTATTGCAGCGCTCTTTACTTTATCGGACAGAAGAAATGCTTTTTTCATTTAGTTTTTTCTGTTAAACAAGAGGCTTGTTAGTACATTTTGTTCTCTGACATAAAAGTTTTTTAAAAATGAGAATCCGGCATATTTGTTTGCTTGCTGTGTCAAAAGAAAAATCTTTTATTGCCGGAAATTTTAGAATACTTACAAAAGCATTTTATTTTTTTCGGTCAATATTTTCGGTCAGGTAATAAAATTGTTTAGTGGCTTTTCCTATGTCACAATAGTAAACGAATAAATAACAGGGATTTCTGTTTTAAAAAATTCCTGTTACCGGAATATGATCAACGCGTTAGTCTTAATCAGCAATTTTATTTACATACTTAGGTTTAAGTACCGTAAGTACCAAAATAATAGCAGCCAGTACCACAATTCCAAGGATAGCAAAATCCTTGCCCAGAGTACCCGAGTCTGCTGATTCACCAAGTAATCTTGTTATGAATGCTCCGGCAGATATCCCAACCAGGTTCATTAATCCATAGCCCGT
>JAHEZA010000577.1 GCA_023251335.1 Chitinophagaceae bacterium
AAAAGACCATTAAATCTTTGTTTACTGTACTCCAAAATCCGGAAATGATTTACAAGATATAACGATAAAATCTTCTCGTTGGCCGGCCTGTTAATTATTTTTTGTTTCTTCAGTTTGCTTTGCAAAACGCATTATAGCAATATCGTCCATCATGAAAGTGAGCATGTTATCATTCACCGTATATCTGTTGACTTTCTTCAGCATACTTAAAAATGTATCTTCGCCTCCGCCCTCGCAAAACATCATCGTTTTCAATGCATCCGCAAAGTATATTTGATTACCATTAATCGTGTATTTTGAACTGAAACCATTACATGAAGTATTACCCATTAATATCTTAGCGGAAAAATTAAAAATGACAGTTGGTTTTTTATCGGGATACAGACCCTCAAAAGAAATTTTGGGTCCCGAAATATAATTCAATTCCCAGGTACCACTTAGCCTTTCCATGCCCGGTGATACGCCGTTAAACTTTGCTACTACAGCGTTTCCATTGCTTAATACGAGTTGCGTGTCAGCAATATTATAAGCCGTTACTGACGACAGCGCTTTCAAAAGTGACGCTTCTTCATTGCCCGGACAAAACATTTTTGTAGTCGCAAGCGGTAAAAATTTCATCGAGTTTTCATCTGTTACCTCCACTGATCCCATAAGATTGTTACATGCAGTATAGCCGGATACTTTGGAAGGGTTTCCTTCGGTAAATAAAAGCCAGGAAGTTTCGTTATTTTTTCCGACAAAAGTATAAGGTTTGCCATCAAGTTCGGACAAATACCATTTGTATTGATATAGCATCTGTTTGTTATTCATAGTTTGTCCGCTAATTGATTTGGAAGAGTGGCAACTACCAAGTGCAAACATTAGTAGAAAAGCAAAAATAATCAGGGTGTTCTTTTTCATCTTAAAAATTTTAGTTGTCTGTATTACTGATGTTTTTATAGTATATCGAAACATGTAAGATAATAAAATGAATCTTAATGGCTCGTCATTATTTAAATATCTCTTTTGGACTTAAAGTGAAAAGTTTGGAAGGACGATCTTGCTATCTATTAAAAAGCAACGTCTCCCAATCGGAAGACGTTGCTTAAAAATTCTTAAAATGAATTATTCTTATTGTGCTTTAGTAGAATCGGCTTTGTTGCCTTGACCAATCAAATCCATGAACTGATCAAGCTTCGGCGTAATGATGATTTGGGTGCGCCTGTTTTTTTCTTTTCCCTGGGGAGTGTCATTGGTTGCAACAGGATTGAATTCTCCGCGGCCGCCTGCTGTAAGACGTTTTGGGTCAACTCCGAAATTATTTTGAAGCGCCTGAACAACTGAAGAAGCTCTAAGGGCGCTCAGATCCCAGTTGTTGCGAATATTCGGCTTTGAAATGGGTACGTTATCTGTATTGCCTTCGATCAATACATCATAATCTTTATAATCAGTGATGATCTTCGCAATCTTAGAAAGCGTTTCTCCTGACTTGTCTGAAATTTCGTAGCTGCCGGATTTGTAGAGCATATTGTCAGACAAAGAAATATAAACAACCCCTTTCAATACCTGTACATCCACATCTTTCATTTCATCACTACTGAGTGACCTTGTCAGATTATTGGTGAGAACCATATTCAATGAATCACTTTTGTTTTTGGAAGCAATCAGTTGTTGAATATACTTGTTAGATGAATTGATCTCGTCCACCAGTTTTGAAATATTTACGTTTCCCTGGCTGGTCGAGGTAAGGCATTTATCCAACGCATCCTGAAGCGATTTTGAATGAGCACGTTCGGCATCTAATTGTGCCTGCACTCCTGAAAGCTGAACGGTGGTTTTGTCTAAATTACTTTTGCAGTCTTCACTTTGTTTGGTAAGTTCAGCATTTCTGTCATACAATTTGTTATAGTTCGCCTGCAGCGAATTAAATTTTTTCGTGCTTACACATCCGGTAAAACATACGATAGCTGTCGCAATAGCTATTCCATTGAAATTAATTTTCACTTTTGTAGATTTTGAGTTAATAAAATATAATAGTTGTTTTTACAAAATTTCGGCCAAGATATTGATTTTTTAGTACAAAACATGCCGGCAAACCATAAAATGTTGCTATTATTTCGATGATAATTTTTTAAAAGGAATATTCTTCAAAAATTAGCTAACAGTTAAGTATAAACGATTATCAATTTAAAATCAGAACTGTAATTAGTTTCGCCGATCTATTTAGAAACCTGTGCGCCCAACAATAGGAATCGATATCACACAGTAAACGGGGAGGCTGTTAACGCCAACAATAGCAGGAGGGTTACGAAGATAAAAAGATTTTTATCGCCTCATGCCTTAGTGGTTTCATACTTTTTTATTTTGCAAAATCATCCGCCAACTTATTTAATTCTTCCGCGCTCAGGGTTTTATTATTTGCATCTATCACTATCCTGTACCGGAATGTTACCGACTCTCCTTTTTTTAGTTGAAGATTTTTAGAAGA
>JAHEZA010000578.1 GCA_023251335.1 Chitinophagaceae bacterium
ATTAATTAAATAATAAAAAAAGTATTTGCTATGAATGAAAATAATTATCCCAAACTTCACAACGCTACGTGGCCGGGCGTTGTAGGAAAAGGTGATGGTTCCGAACCGATCATTTCTTTAGATACTTTGCTCGAGCTGACTTCTAAAGCAGAGGTAAACGGAACAAAGTTTGACGGTATTGATATTGACCTTTTTGATGATCATATAAAGCTTGACAGTACTGATGACGAAATCAAAAAACTGGCCGATAAAGTAGCATCTTATAATCTTGAAATTGGCAGTATCGTCGCACCGATCTGGCCTCCTATTGGCGGCTCTGCTATGGGAAATAAGGAAGAACGCGCGCGTTTTGTAGAAGTAGTTCGCAAGGCCAGCCGCTTTGGAAGCAAACTACGTGAATTAGGTATCAGGCCTTCAGGAGTGGTTCGTATTGATTCTGCGTGTAACCCTGAAGGTTGGCTTGCAGATCCCGATAATAATACAAAATTAATTGCCCAAACTTTTCGCGAAGCTTGTGATGTTGCAAATGAATTTGGAGAACAACTTGCTGCTGAAGGCGAAATCTGCTGGGGTGGAATGCATAACTGGAAAGCAATGATTGAAACGCTTGAAGCGGTAAATCGTCCGAATATTGGTTTCCAGGCAGACATGGCGCACACTCTTTTATATCTTTTGGGAGTGAATAGTCCGGAAAACAGAATACTTCCAGAAAATTTTGATTGGAACGATCGTGAAACTTTTCATACGGCGCTCAAAACACTTACTGACGCGCTGCGTCCATGGACAATTGATTTTCATGTAGCACAGAATGACGGAACTGTTTTTGGAGCCGGAGCACATGATAAGACGGGCCGCCACTGCCAGGCTTTGGACCCGAATGGTAAACTGGACATTCCTCATGATGCGGGTTATTGGCTCCGCGATGAAAACGGAAACCTGACCAAAAAACTCCGGCATATTTGCTGGGACGGATGTATGTTTCCTAACGAGGTAATGACAAGACAGCAAACCTGGAATGATATTCTTGAAACGATGATCAAAGTACGCCAGGCACATGGATGGTATGAAGCAGAATAAAGGATTGCAATAATATTTTCATCGCATCAAACTGATAGTATAATGAGCAAAAAAAAAGAACTAAGAATTGGATTAATTGGATGTGGCTTTATGGGACGTACCCATTCAAATGCTTATAATCGCGTTCCTAATTTTTTCCCGGAACTGGAATATAATCCGGTGCTACAAGCGGTTTGCTCGCGCAGCGAAAATAAAGTTCGCGCGTTTGCTGAACAATGGGGCTACGAATCTGTGGAAACAGATTGGAAGAAAATGATAAGCCGTGATGACATTGATGCAATAGATATTTGTACACCCAATGATACACATGCAGAAATAGCAATAGCTGCAGCAGAAGCAGGTAAAATGGTGTTGACTGAAAAACCCCTGGCTCGCAATCTGTCTGAAGCTCAGCAAATGGTAGAAGCGGTGGAAAAGGCCGGCGTCAAAAATACAGTTTGGTACAATTACAGGCGTCTGCCGGCTGTTACATTGGCCAAACAGATTATTGACTCAGGTAAGCTGGGAAAGATTTTTCATTACCGGGCCAACTTCCTCCAGGACTGGACGATCAGCGCTGAGTTACCACAAGGCGGTGAGGGTCTATGGCGGCTCGATGCAGACGCTGCGGGTTCCGGTGTAACCGGAGATTTATTGGCACATTGCATTGATACCGCGATTTGGCTAAATGGAAACATCAAAGATGTTTCTGCTATGACGGAAACATTTATCAAAGAACGCGTGCATCAAATCACCGGAAAAATGCAAAAAGTCTCTATTGATGATGCATGTATTTTTCATTGTCATTTTAAGAATGGCTCACTGGGATTGTTTGAATCTACCCGTTATGCACGGGGGCATAAAGCATTGTACACATTTGAAATTAACGGTGAGCATGCTTCTATTCGCTGGGATCTGCATGATCTGAACCGGCTTGAATATTTTGACCATTCAGATGAATCGAAATTACGTGGCTGGCGTTCCATTCATGTAACAGACGGCGACCATCCGTATATGGATAAATGGTGGGTGCCGGGTTTGGGAATCGGTTACGAACATTCGTTTATACACCAGGCCGCTGATTTTTTTAAAAGCCTGGAAACGGGTGAACCTTGTTCGCCCACTTTTAAAGAAGCCTTTGAAACCCAGCAGGTTTGTGAAGCCGTTCTGGAATCAGCAGCTACAAAAAGTTGGCAAGATACAGGTGCTGTGTAAAGTTCATATCAATGAGATAGGTTGCAATCCTAATTGAAATTTTAATAAGCAAAATAAAAAATCGTTTAACCAATCAATTACTGTCATGTACAAAAATTTAAAATCTGTCCGGAACTTATATTCTATTGCGATATTATGGGCTTGCCTGGTAATCAGCAGTTGCCAATCGTCAGAAACGCATAATGCAGTTCAAGCG
>JAHEZA010000579.1 GCA_023251335.1 Chitinophagaceae bacterium
ACGAATACCGAAATTTTCTGAGATCGTGTTGCTTAGTATACCATTTCTTACTATTGAAATTTCAATTTTGTTCAATTGCGGTTTGCCATATTGCCAGGGCCACCAGATTCGTGGATTTTTTATATTGAGCCGGGGATAGTCAGCAGAAGAAAAACTTATCTGCTTTTTCTCATTGGGCATCAGGTGAACTTTTTGCTGAAATTGAATAGCATCGTTGATTTTCCCCTTCACTACAGCATCTTTTTCTTTATCAGTATAATTAACCAATTCCGCATCTACCTGGAGATGCGCAACCTTAAGAGAAGGCAGATCAAACCTTGTTGTAACAAGAGGGTATCTTATGCCCACCTGGTCGTAGGTTATTATCTCAACATTATTTACAATGCCAGCGTTGTAATCCGGGGGATAGTGAATCCAGTCGGCATAATCTATGGCAAGGTCACCATCTCTTCTGTTTGGATTAAAGGGACGCACTATTTCAAACGCCAACACATTTTCTCCTGCATATTTTATTTGTTTTGTTACATCCAGTTCAATAATTCTGAAAGGACCTTTTATATAAGATGAATCTGCGATCAAAACACCATTCAGCCAAACGTTTGCTTTATAATTAATACCATGCAATTTCAGAATTACATTTTTATGGTTTTCTGAAGCAGGCAAATCAAATTTTTTTCTAAGCCACCAGGGATGATCTAACCTATTGTCGGCCAGCTTTTCAAAATTTTTCCCATAGAACGGGTCGAAATTATATTCATTGTTTGCAAGCAAACCGGCAATAATAGTTGAGGGCACAGTTATCCTATACCAGTTTTTTACAGGAAAATCCTTCCGGGCTATTTGAGCGCCTGTCGCACTATCTGTGCGTGATGACTGCATTCTCCAGCCATCATGTAAAATCAGCTGAAAGCTTTTTGTTCTGCTTTGGCTGAATAATTGCTGAGAAAACAGGATCAGGAACAGGAAGAAAAAAAGTTTTTTCATACAGCTACTGTTTACCTTGTTGGTTAATTTCCTGAACAGCATCATAATACAAAGCTGCTGCGCCCAATATTCCGCTGTTTTCCAATTCTGAAATTTCTATTTTCAACCGTCCGGTGCTTTTTGAATAAACACATGTTTTAATCCGCTCCCACATCGCCTTTTGGAAATACTCATAAGCAAGTCGTACAGAACCACCAAGAATGATTAATTCCGGGTCGTACGTGTACATGATCATTTTAATGGCGTTGCCTAAATGTATTCCTAATTCTTTATATAATTCCAATGACTGTGCATCATTTTCTTTTGCTTTTTGAAAAACTTCTTCTCCTTCCAGGCCATACACATTCTTAAAGAATGAACCACTGCAATAATATTCATAGATCTTATCAAGATAGTCAACGGTTCCAAATTCACCTGCCCCGCAATTATGACCCGGATATAATTTATTATTGATGATAATGCCGGCGCCTACACCTGTACCAATCGCCAATCCAATCATTGAATGATATCCCTTTCCTTTTCCGAAATAATGTTCACCAAGGGCAAAACAATTTGCATCATTATTTACAAACACAGGAATATGATAATGTTTTTCCATCCATTTTTTTAAATGCACTTCTTTCCAGGATGGAATGTATTGCACATCGTAGACAATTCCTTCTTCCACATCAACAACACTTGGAACACCGATGCCAATAGCTGCAATTTTATTATCAATTAGCATATCTGTCAAAGCAAACACGTCTTCCAAAACTTCCCGCTCTGTACCACTGCTTCTTATACGTTGTAATTTTATTTCTGAAATATTATTTTCATTTACGCAGGCGCCGCGGATATTTGTTGCTCCAAGATCAATCCCGATAACACTTTCTTTATTCATTTTAGTTATGCCGTTTCTTTTTTTCCGAATAACTTAATTATTTTGTTTGTAATGATAGGTTTCGCCCAAAAACCAACGCTCAGAATATAGCCCATCGTTAAATACAAAAAGAACATGCCATTGCGCAATCCTAAATGATCACCCAGCCATCCGATGATCAGAGGAACAATAGCGCCGCCGATAATTCCTGTAACAATAATACCGGAGAAAGAACCATGATGCTCCCTGACAGAATTAAGCGCCAAAGAAAATATTACAGGATACATCACCGAAGCAAAAAATCCAATCCATGGAAATGCTATCAATGAAATTTTTGCCGGGCCGAACAGGGCAGCGCTTAAACATATAAGAGCGAGAACAGTAAAGATGACCAAAACTTTGCGGCTGTCCATTATCTTCAATAAAAATAATCCGAGTACACCGCCTGCTGTCATGAGGCCCCAGAAATAAGCTACGGCTTTCGCTCCTGTTGTCTGAGGATCATACCCATGGTACACAGATAAGAATTGCGACATCCAGTTAGCAGTTCCCTGCTCAGTGCCTACATAACATATCATTGCAATAAAAAATAAAATCACCACACGTTTTCTGAATAACATTAT
>JAHEZA010000580.1 GCA_023251335.1 Chitinophagaceae bacterium
TAATTATTTTTCGCAATAATTTTTTTAAGGCCTGGATTTAAAGCCACAATTTTGAAATAAATAGAGTTGAAATTCTGATAAGTCACTAAAGTGCGAAATGGTAATGCAGGAACATTTACCTTTTCTGTTGTAAGATTAAAAGAAGGATGCAGAATCGTTGTCAAAAGGTTTTGTGCATTGATGCTACCTTCGCTTTTGGGAAAGCGATTAATCATTTTATCGAGAATTTTCTTTGCTTTTATCACAGTGTAATTGGAATCCGGAATTTTGTTCCTGTTTGCTTCTATAGCTCTATTGTAAGTCGTTTGAGCAATTAAGAATGTAGCCTGTGCGGATGCAGGATCATTATTATATTTTTCGCCGATGTTCTTGAGTGCATTGATGTAAAGTGCATTTTTATTTTGCATTACAGCATATTGATTCGAAAAATTAATTCTTTCAATATCCGCATCAATTAACGCATCGGGATTTTTGTCTCTTAAATGAAATGATAATAATTTTTGAAAGATGATCAATGCTTTCTGATGAAGCGACGCAGAATCTTTTGTGATAAATTTTGCATTTATAAATTCACTGGCTGGCGCAAATGCTAATGCATCATTTATCTCAAAAGCATACGCAGGGCGTGTAATATCGCGTTCATCATTTTTAAAATAATCCAATGCCCGATGCGCCAACAAATCAAAAAGTGTAGGCCGCAGATCGCGTACAGTACCTTTCAAAATTATTGCATCATAAGGTTCCAGTTTTGTTTGTTTCAAAAGGTTTTCCTCTTTCAAAGATGCGAGATAGAGTTCACCAATTTTTTTATGAAGGTCATCTGCATTCCATGTAGCAATATCTTTTTTTTCAAAATCTACCGTGTTGGTTCTTTGATACAGTTTGTACCTGTTTTGCTGAAAATAATTCCAATACAATTGTGCGGTAATGCTCTGTAGTATTGATTTAGCCGGCTCTTTCGCCGTAGCGATTTGCTGTTCAAGAGAATCGATACTTTTTACAGATGCATCTTCAATGATATTTTGCTGAAGCGTTATTTTAAATAATAAGGCTTTTATAATTTGCGGTTCGTTTTCGCTTTTTTTTGCATTTGAATAAATATTGTCAACTTCTGCCAATGCCGATTTTGTTAATCCTTTCTTTTGAAACTGATCTACCTTTTCCCATTGTGAAGTATAATCGTTCAATTTTTTTTGGGCATTTATACTTGAAGAACAAATTGTATTAACTACTAAAAAAACAATAACAGGCAGAAATGAAAATTTTAATTTCATATAGGTCAATTTTATTAAAGATAAAAAAATAAGTGGTTGATATTTGATGAACACAAATCCACTCATTCAAATAGATGCAAAAAAATAACCGATTGCATAAAGTTGATGTGAAATAACGTCTTGTTTTGGAAATTGAAACAATCAAAAAAACAGATAGACTTTAAGAGTAACAGTAAACGAAGTTTTAATCGTGATTCCTATTTTGATTCAAATACCCGCGGTAGTAAACCAATAAATTCTATGGGTTCTTATTTATCCGAATATTTTTTCAAGCCTCTTTAATCCGCTACCCATTTTATCAAAAATGTCCTTATACACCGGCATCTCATTTCCAGTATAGATAAAAAAGATCGCCAACACTTTATGATTGTTTTCTAAAGTGTTTTTTAATTCATTCTTTTGAAGACGGTAGCATTCGCGCATGATTCTTTTTATCCGGTTTCGTTCAACTGCTTTTTTGAAATTGCGCGCACTAACTGTAAACCCGGCCTGCAGCGGAACGATTTGCGTATCTGTCTCCAGATACATTACCCTGAAAGGAAAATGCGAAAACGATTTACCTTCTTTAAAAAGTTGCTGAATTACTTTCAGGCTCTTTAATCTTTCGTTTGCATTTAAAGTAAATCTTTCTTTGATAGCCGGTATTTTGAAAAGTTGAAAATCAGGTTAAAGATAAAATAAAAAATAGCCCCTGTAAAAGAGGCTATTTTGATATATTTTCACTTTGAATATTTTTATTTCTTACTTCCGTGTTCATCAGAAACGGTCAGTTTATGGCGCCCTTTTTTTCTGCGGCTCGCCAATACTTTACGGCCATTTGCTGTTGACATGCGTTCCCTGAAACCATGTACGCTTTTACGGCGACGCTTATGCGGTTGGTAAGTACGTTTTTTTCCTGGCATTGTTTTATTTTTTTCCTTTTATTAATAATTGTTTCCGTCTCCTCAGCCGGGCACCATCCCTGCTGCTTGTGAAAGGGCGGCAAAAATAAGAAAAGATTTTTTAATTACCGCTACTGATTTTGTGAAATTTCTACTTAAAAGAAAGCCGGATAATAACTACAGATTCACGTGCCTGGAATTTACTTTTTCACCAAAAAAGATTTCCGAATGCTTATCAAAATCAGATGGAGCGTCTGTAGTAAAAAATTGCAAATTCCTTTGTTTACTACACCTTGCTTCC
>JAHEZA010000104.1 GCA_023251335.1 Chitinophagaceae bacterium
TTTGTTGGTTTACTGTCACCTGGTTAATTAATGCTCATTCCCATGCCCAAGAGGATTTTCAATCCTGTTTCCTTTCGATTTTGCAAAACCTTCCGGATCTGTTTTAGGATCAGGAATTAGCAATTCCGGTTTTCCGTATATAAACCCTTTTCTCTGATAATTGGAAGGAGCAAAAGTTTCGGTTAAATACACAGCATCTTTAGGACAAGCTTCTTCGCATAACCCACAGAAGATACACCTAAGCATATTAATTTCATATTTTGCCGCATATTTTTCTTCCCGGTATAAATGTTCTTCGCCAGGTTTTCTTTCAGCACATTCCATCGTTATTGCTTCTGCCGGACAAGCTAATGCGCATAAACCACAGGCAGTGCACCTTTCACGTCCTTCTTCATCCCGATTCAAAACCTGCACTCCCCGAAATACCGGGCTGAATGGACGCGTTTCTTCAGGATATTTGATGGTGACTTTCTTTTTAAAAAAATGCTTCAGAGTAATAGCCATTCCTTTGAAAACCGCGGGAAGATACATCCGCTCCCAAAAAGACATGTCTGGTCTTTCCACCGGTTTTACTCTATTTGTTAATGCTTCCATCTCTATGATTTTATCTGGCGTTCCTTCTTTTTTTCATCGCTGCAAAAATATCGTTAAGTTTTAGAAATGCCAGTGATTTTGTTTTAATAAAATTAATGCGCCTGTTACCAACATGTTGAAAAGAGCCAATGGTAGTAATATTTTCCAACCCAGATTCATCAACTGATCATATCTAAATCTTGGCACAGTCCACCTTACCCACATGAAAAGAAATATAAAGCCCAGGATTTTTGCAAAAAACACCGCGCCTTCAATTACTGCCACCCAATTCACTCCAATGGAATGCACCAAATTTGCATCGTTTACAAATGGAATATCATATCCTCCAAAGTATAGTGTTGCCATCACCGCGCCACTCAAAAACATATTTACATATTCTGCAAATAAATAAAATCCGAGTTTCATTGATGAATATTCGGAGTGGTATCCTCCTATTAATTCGTTCTCTGCTTCGGGCAGATCAAATGGAGTCCGGTTGGTTTCTGCGAATGCACAAATCAGAAATATTAAAAATCCTAAAGGCTGTCTGAATATATTCCACATTTGATCTTTTTGCTGCCCTACCATGTGATTTAAGCTAAGGGTGCCTGTTACCATCAACAAGGCAATTAAGGTAATTCCCAACGCCAATTCATAACTTATGATTTGAGAAGCCGCGCGCATGGCGCCTAACAAAGAAAATTTATTATTGCTTGCCCAGCCGCCAATCATGATTCCGTAAACTCCCAGGCTTACCACGCCAAAAATGTATAAAATGCCAATGTTTACATCAGCTATTTGCAATGAAACATCTCTGCCAAAAATATGAAACTTGTCGCCCCAAGGTATTACCGCACTCACCATAATAGCTGTGAGCATGGCCAGGATCGGCCCAAGAATAAATAAAAATTTTGATGAAAAAGTTGGAACGATCTCTTCTTTAAAAAATAATTTTAGTCCGTCCGCTAAAGGTTGAAGAATTCCAAAAGGGCCTGCCCTGTTTGGGCCTAGCCTGTCCTGCATAAATCCTGCTATCTTACGCTCAAAATAAGTAGAATACATAGCCACAAATAAAGAGACCATTACTACCGCGATAATTAAAACCAGCTTTTCGGCGAATAATGGCCAGTCAATATTTAAAAGAATTTGATTAAAATACATGCGCTAAAACTAAATTTTAATTACGGTTTTTTATGATCATTTATTGCAAGTCTTTCGGCATCGGCTTCTTCTATTTCTTTTTGTTCATCACGTTCGATAAATGTTGTAGACGTAGCCGGGCCAGGCAAGATACTTAAATCTATGTCCTGACTATTCACTTCGCTTGTTTCCTGAATATCCATCAACAACAAAGGCTCTCTGCCAAAAAGTACTTCTTTAAGAGGATCCGGCGGAATCACTTTTTCTACATAATGATTGGTAGAAATTACAGAATGCCGGTCAATCTTTGTCGGACCGTCAATAATCCAGTCGTCCGTTTTTTTCTTTTCGAAACGGCAGGTATTGCAGATCCAGGCTGCCTTTCCGTCGATAATTTGTACTTCCCCCCAAGGGTCTTTACGGGATGTAACCCTAAAAACTTCCTCGCCACGATTCCATAAAGTAACTTTGCCGCAACACTTATCGCAATCCCTATGTGCATCCACAGGCTTCAAAAACCAGACGCGGTTCTTAAATCTATAGGTACGATCTGTGAGAGCACCAACAGGACAAACATCAATCATATTCCCGCTAAAATCATTGTCAATTGCCTTAGATATATAGGTAGATATTTCTGATGCATCGCCCCTTAATAATATTCCTTGCGTTCTTGAGTCAGTCAACTGATCAGCAACCATTAAACAACGATAGCACAAGATACATCTCGTCATGTGGAGCTGAATGTAAGGGCCAATATCTTCTCTTACAAAAGTCCGCCTTTTAAACTCATAACGGGTACCCACTTCTCCATTATTATAACTTAGGTCTTGCAGATAACACTCGCCTGCCTGGTCGCATATAGGGCAATCTAAAGGATGATTGATCAATAAATATTCAACAATTCCATGCCTGGCGTCAATCGCTTTTTCACTGGTAACATTTTTTACAATCATTCCATCCATTACTTCTGTTCTGCACGAAGCGACCAGTTTTGGCATTGGGCGCGGATCTTTCGTGGAGCCAGCCGCCACTTCTACAAGGCAGGTGCGGCATTTACCACCACTGCCTTCCAATTTGCTGTAATAACACATAGCAGGAGGAGCTACCGAGGGGCCAATTTGCCGGGCAGCATTTAAAATAGTAGTTCCCTTAGGCACTTCTATTGTAACACCATCTATGGTTATTGTAAATAATTGTTCTTGTTCTTCAGGCATTTCAAATTAATTTTCAAAATTCAACTTTGAGTTCTTTTATGATGTAACTGCTTCCAAAGCATCTGCATAATGTGCCAATCCAAAATTTCTTACCAAACATTCTTCCGGATTCAAAACATGCCATTCAAATTCGTCCCTAAAATGCCTGATTGCAGCAGCTACCGGCCACGCAGCCGCATCTCCGAAAGGACAAATTGTATTTCCTTCTATTCTTCTCTGAACATCCCACAGAAGATCTATATCTTTCATTTCTCCTTTCCCTGTTTCTATTTTTTTAAAAATTTTTTCTAACCATCCTGTTCCCTCACGGCACGGTGAGCACTGACCGCAACTTTCGTGGTGATAAAACCTGGAAATAGTATAAGTATGACGTACCACACATTGATCTTCATCCAAAACTATAAATCCTCCGGAACCCATCGAACTTCCTGTTATGAAACCTCCGTCAGCAAGACTTTCATAATTCATCAATCGTGGTTCACCTTTTGCAGTCTTTAATAAAAGATTGGCAGGCAAAATAGGAACAGAAGATCCGCCTGGAATACAAGCCTTCAATCGCTTGCCATTGGCAATTCCGCCACAATATTCATCACTATAAATAAATTCTTCAACAGAAATAGTCATGTCTATTTCATATACGCCGGGTTTATTAATATTTCCGCAGGCTGAAATCAATTTGGTACCGGTAGATTTTCCCACGCCAATTTTGGCATAAGCATCTCCTCCTTCATTTATGATGGGAACCACGGCGCAAATCGTTTCAACATTATTAACAACAGTCGGGCATCCCCAAACTCCTTTCACTGCCGGAAATGGTGGCTTAATCCTTGGCAGTCCCCTTTTACCTTCAAGGCTTTCGAGAAGCGCAGTTTCTTCACCGCAGATGTAGGCACCGGCTCCTCTATAAAGATATACTTCACAATCAAATCCGCTACCCAGAATATTCTTTCCAAGAAATCCATTTTGCTTTGCCTCATCCAGCGCTGCCTGCAAAATATCTGCTACCCAATCGTATTCGCCACGGATATAAATATATGAGACATTACTTCCCAAAGCAAATGATGAAGTAATCATTCCTTCTATCAAAAGATGAGGGATAAATTCCATCAGGTAACGGTCTTTAAATGTCCCCGGTTCGCTCTCATCCGCATTGCAAACCAAGTAACGCGCAACACCCTCAGGTTTTGCAAGAAAGCTCCATTTTAGTCCCGTTGGAAATCCCGCTCCGCCACGGCCTCTCAACCCACTCTTCTTTACTTCTTCTACAATATCGCCGGTTTGCATCTTCAAAGCTTTTTCAACACTTTGATAACCTCCTTCGCGGCGATACACCTCGAACGTCTTTATTCCCGGAACATTGATTTTATCTAATAATAATTTTTTTGACATATCCTTTAAGTTAACGGAATTCGCATTGCTTCCTAATTATTCCTGGCGCTGTTATTTCTACATTCTTCAATTATCTGATCAACTCTTTCCGGTGTTAAATGTTCTTTATAAAATTTACCCATTTGCATCATCGGTGCATACCCACACGCACCAAGGCATTCAACGGTTTTCAACGTAAACATCCCATCCTCTGTTGTTTCACCAACACCAATATTTAGTTTCTGTTTTATGTAATCAATAATCTGATCACTTCCTTTCAACATACAAGGTCCCGTTTGGCAAACCTCAAATACATATTTGCCTACAGGTTTCAAATTAAACATCGAATAAAAAGAAGCGACCTCATACACCTCTATCGGCTGAAGTTTCAATAATGACGCCACATAATCCATCGTATTTACACTCAACCACCCAAATTCCTCTTCAGCAATGTGCAATACACCTATTAAAGCGCTTTTGTGCTTTCCCTCAGGATAATGGCTTATTAGTTCATTAATCTTATCTAATTTTTCAGGTGAAAATTGTACGCTCATTGTTCTTATTTCTAAATTTTAATTTTCGGAATCATGGATATTCCTTTTTAAAAATTATCTGTTTATTTTTCTCTTCTTATTTATCTTAACATTTCAGGCTTCTTATTGCTTTTTCTTACTTATTCATTTCCTATTTAATTTAAGCATCCAATTCTCCTGCTATCAGATTCAAACTACTCATCGTAATGATCGCATCGCTCAATAGCCCACCTTTTGTCAACTCAGAATAAGCCTGGTAATAAATAAAACATGGTCTTCTGAAATGAAGACGGTAAGGTGAACGTCCGCCATCACTTATAAAATAAAATCCCAGTTCGCCATTGGCGCCTTCTACAGAGGAATAAATTTCGCCGACCGGCATTTTAGTTTCGCCCATAATTATTTTAAAATGATAAATCAGTGCTTCCATCTTTGTGTAAACATCTTTTTTATCGGGTAAATAATAATCAGGCACATCGGCATGAAACACTTCGGCTTCGGCTCCTTTAAATTCCTGCACTTTTTGATATGCTTGCTTAATGATTTCCATACTCTGTTTCATTTCCTGATCGCGCACCAAAAACCTGTCGTAACAGTCACCAGTTGAACCTACAGGTATCGTAAAATCAAAATCTTCATAACTACTATAAGGCGTATGAATTCTCACGTCATAATCAACTCCTGCGGCCCTCAAATTCGGACCTGTGAATCCATAATTCAATGCTCTTTCTGCCGAAATGGGACCTACACCAATGGTGCGGTCCATAAATATCCTGTTGCGAACAAATAGGTTGTCAAATTCTTCCAGAACGGGTGGCCAATCTTTGATAAATTTTTCTAATTTTTCAAAGGCCTGGTTGGTAAAATTTCGTTCAAAGCCCCCGATACGGCCCATATTAGTAGTAAGCCGGGATCCGCAAATTTCTTCATAAATTTCATAGATCAATTCCCGGTATTGCATCAAATAAAGGAAGCCCGAGAAGGCTCCTGAATCAACGCCTACGATTGAGTTGCAAATGAGATGATCGGAAATGCGTGCAAGTTCCATTATGATAACGCGCAGATAATCTACACGCTTTGGAATCTTTATTTCCAGTAGCCTTTCGCAGGCTATAATCCATCCAAAATTATTTATAGGCGATGAACAATAGTTTAACCTGTCGGTAAGTGTAGTAATTTGATAAGGTGTCCGGTGTTCAGCAATTTTTTCAAAGGCCCGATGAATATAACCAACCGTTTGCTCTGCGCTAACGATGGTTTCGCCGTCAAGCTCTACAATATTTTGAAACACGCCGTGCGTAGCGGGATGTGTGGGTCCAATATTTATTGTAGTTGTTTCCTTTTCTACATTTCCTTCAGTTAATGTTACGTGCTCACTCATTATTCTTTTGTTTCTTGGTTTCCACAATATCCATCCAAATAAACCGGGAGAGAATTTAAGAAACCGAATTTAATTTATTTGCCTGCCTAAGGCAGGTACGCTTGTTCACTGATAGCCTAAACAGAAAATTGCTTTATTTGTTCATTTACTTTCGCTTTCAATACTCCTGATTTCTCCAATCTTTGTAAATAAAAATCTATATTTTTAATTAGTTCACTGCTCTTCCCGAATCTATCTTCCAAACATTTCATCGTCTTTATCGGTGCGTTGCTGATCTTCCAGTGGAAATTCTTTTCTCATAGGAAAATATTTCATGTCATCTACATTCAAAATTCTTTTCAAATTGGGATGCCCTACAAAATTAACCCCATAAAAATCATACGTTTCCCGTTCCATCCAATTGGCAGCAGAATACAACGCGGTAGCGCTGAATACATCCGGTTTTTTAACATCGGTGAAAACTTTATACCGGACACGAACATTTTCTTTCAGGTTGTGCAAATGATAAACCACCGCTAATTCTTTTCCTTCTTTTTCAGGATAATGTACGGCGCACAAATCAGTCATAAACTGAAATCCTAATGATGAGTCATCGAAAAGATGCTGAAGTACTTTCAGATTTAAATTTTTGTCAGAAGAAAAAGTCAGCATACCATAAGGCTCCGCCCAATCTGTAATTTGGTCTCCAAATTTTTCAGTTAGCTTCTGCCTGATTATCTCGTTAGTTAAAGCCATATCATTTTAAAAATTGCAGGATTTGAAAATTGGAAATTGATTATTTTGTTTGTTTACTAGTCTCTATTCGTAATTATTGTATTCCATAACTTTCCATCAACTCTCTATAATGATCCGAATTCCTTCTCCTAAGGCTTTCGTTAGCTACCAGGTCCTGCACACGCAGAATCCCATCTATTACAGCTTCGGGTCGCGGAGGGCAACCGGGCACATATACATCCACCGGAATAATTTGATCAATGCCCTGAAGTACGGAATAGGTATCGAAAATTCCACCACTACTTGCACAAGCGCCCATTGCCAACACCCACCGGGGCTCGGCCATTTGCAGGTAAACCTGCTTTACAACCGGAGCCATTTTTTTTGCGATAGTTCCCATTACCATTAAGAGATCACATTGACGCGGCGTAAAACTTACTCTTTCCGAGCCAAACCTGGCAAGGTCATAATGAGATGCCAT
>JAHEZA010000002.1:0-16701 GCA_023251335.1 Chitinophagaceae bacterium
TTTCATCACAGATAATAAAATCGGGATTAAGGCTCAATGCCCGGGCAATGCATATTCGTTGCCGCTGACCGCCACTGAATTCATGAGGATAGCGGTTAAAATATTCCGGCCTCAGATCTACCTTTTCCAACAATTCAATAATTTTTTCTTTACGTTGCTTTCTATCCGGTAAAATCGAATGAATTTTCATTGGTTCATTAATGGCTTCGCCAATTGTTATCCGCGGATTCAAAGAACCATAAGGATCCTGGAAGATGATTTGGATATCTTTGCGCATTTTTCTCAATTGATCACCAGGGATATCTGCAATATTTTTTCCATTAAAATAAATATTCCCTGATGTTGGCTCGATGAGTCTTATCAAAGACCGTCCCAGCGTGGTTTTGCCGCAGCCGCTTTCTCCTACCAGGCCTACGGTTTCGCCTTTGTTAATAGTAAAACTTACATCATCCACCGCTTTAAACTCATTTAATATCTTCCCAAAGAAATTTTTTTTCGTTGGAAAATATACTTTCAAATTTTCCACCTTTAAAACGGGATGTGTTGTTTCTAAAATATCGGACTTCTCCTGGTACCGGAAACTTTCTACCTGATGCTTTTTACCTGATTTCTCATCGTCGTTTCCTTTTTCATCAACCAAAAAATCACTAATTACCGGAAGCCTTTTTCCTTTGGAAGACGCATCGGGCCTGCAACTTAACAAGGCTTTGGTATAGGGATGCTGTGGATTTAGAAAAATGTCTTTAATAGAACCGGCCTCTACCACTTCACCTTTGTACATTACGATTACTTTATCGGCAATCTCTGAAACCAACCCCAAATCGTGGGTGATATAGATGACGCTCATCCGCTGTGTTTGCTGGAGTTCCCTGATCAATTTCAAAATTGCTTTCTGCACCGTGACATCCAGCGCGGTAGTTGGCTCATCGGCTATCAACAGAGCAGGACGGCAACTGATGGCCATGGCTATCATCACCCGTTGCTTTTGTCCGCCACTTATCTCATGCGGGTAACGATGAAGGATAGACGAAGGATCTGGCAATTTAACCTGCTCAAATAATTCTATTGTTTTTCTTTCTGCCTCTGATTGAGAAATGTCCCGATGAATTCTAATCGCTTCCGTCACCTGGTCGCCGCAGGTTTTCACCGGATTCAGAGAAGTCATAGGCTCCTGGAAAATCATGGAGATTTTATTGCCGCGTATTTTTCTTAATTCTTTATCATTAAGTTTTAAAATATCAACACTCGTTTTTCCATCTTCAGAAAAAAGAATCTGGCCGGATTTATATTTTGCCGGAGGCGATGGCAGTAACTTTAAAACAGAAAGGGATGTAACCGTTTTGCCTGAGCCTGACTCGCCAACAATAGCTACCGTTTCTCCGGAATTTATTTCATAAGAAACATTTTTCACAGCCGATGTAACCCCTGATTCTGTTATAAAATCAACGCTGAAATTTTTTATTTGAAGAAGTGGACGATTCATTTTGTGTATGGTGATGGTCAATCGTGAAAGGTAAATCCTGGAATTTTGACTAGTAAATAAGAATCCACATTATTTGATGGTTTACTGATGCGTGCGATGTCATCTCAGGATATTTAGAATTTCAGATGTCTTACGGTGAGACCATTGTTTATTAATTGTTTCAACGATTCTATTCCAATCCTCAAATGCATTTCTACAAAATTGGCGGTGACTTTTGCATCACTCGCAGTCGTTTTCACACCTTCGGGAACCATCGGTGAATCGCTGACCAGCAATAATGCACCCGTTGGAATCTTATTAAAGAACCCTACTGTAAAAATGGTAGCTGTTTCCATATCAACCGCATAAGCACGAATTTTTCTCAGGAATTTTTTAAAAATCTCATCGTGTTCCCAAATTCTTCTATTAGTAGTATAAACAGTGCCCGTCCAATAATCAACCGAATGATCGCGAATGGTGGTTGAGATGGCTTTTTGCAAAGCAAATGCGGGCAAAGCCGGAACCTCCGGCGGAAAGTAATCATTAGAAGTTCCTTCACCCCGGATAGCGGCAATTGGCAGAATAAGATCGCCAATCTTATTCCTCTTCTTCAAGCCGCCACATTTGCCCAGGAATAGTACAGCTTTTGGATTGACAGCGCTTAATAAATCCATTACAGTAGCGGCACCGGGACTGCCCATACCAAAATTAATAATGGTAATATCATCGGCAGTAGCGCACTGCATTGCCTTATCGGCGCCTACAATTTTTACATTATTAATATCAGCAAACATTTGAACATAATTACTAAAATTGGTCAGTAAGATGTATTCGCCGAAATTGGCTAACTTTTCGCCGGTGTAACGCGGAAGCCAGTTATTAACGATTTCTTTTTTTGTCTTCATAAAGAATAAAAATACGATTTTAGATTGAACAAAAATCTTATCCTGACATGCGCGAGAGGAAAATGATAAATTAAAAAATTACAGATTCCTTTAAAAAATATAAAGACCATTAATGATCAAAATAGAATTTCCAAAAGATAAAATTTCCACCCAGCAACGGGAAGGTATAAACGAAATTTTTGACGTCGTCCGAAAAAAATGGGTCGTCCTGTCTCCTGAAGAGTGGGTACGTCAGAATATCCTGCAATATCTTTTAGTTATAAAAAAATATCCCCGTGCGTTAATGGCGGTGGAGAAGGAAATAAAACTCGGTGAATTGAAAAAGCGTTGTGACGTTGTAATATATAACCGGCAATCAGAACCGTGGATGATAATAGAATGCAAGGAAATGAATGTGATGCTCTCTCATAAAACAATATTGCAAATACTCAGATACCATATTACGCTGCAATCAAAATTCCTGATTATTACCAATGGAAGCTTTAGCCACGGGTTCGAAAAGAAGGGAGGCAAGTTTATCGAGATAAACACATTTCCCGACTTTGAAGTTTGATTTTTTTAAAAATAGTTGCTTTGGTAAACCAAATCCATCAAACCTTTAAAACCTTTGAAAACGTCTAATAAATTTCTATGGGAAAATGCCTAATTCAGCATAAGAGGTAGCCACTTTATTAATAGCACATACATAAGCTGCGGTACGCATATCCGGGATGGCCGGCGTTTTTTGCCAAATGTCAACGATTTCACGCGTAGCAGCTGTCATTGTTTCTTCAAGCCCGCTTCTTACCAGGTCCACTTCATCAGCACCATGCATGATGAAATCTTTTTCAACGGTGCTAATCGTTTTTCCAGTCAATTCTTCAAGTTGATTCACTATATGAAGATTCATATTTTCGGTAAACCTTTTTTCCAAACGTCCATATCGAACATGGCTTAGGTTTTTAAGCCATTCAAAATAACTAACCGTAACACCACCGGCATTCAGGTACATATCCGGAACAATCAATACACCTTTCGGATTTAAAATATCATCTGCCTCGGCCGACAAAGGACCATTGGCTGCTTCGCCAATTATCTTTGCTCTTATTCTTCCCGCATTTTCGCCATTGATCACATTTTCAAGCGCAGCCGGAATTAAAATATCACAGTCCATTTCCAGCGCATCAGAAGATTTTTCAAAATTCTTTGACCCGGGAAAATCAAGAATAGATTTCGTTTTTTGGCGGTGAAGCCATACTCTTTCCACATCAAGGCCCTCATCATTATAAATAGCTCCTTCATATTCCGCAATTCCCACTATAATAGCTCCGGCCTGCTGAAAGAATAATGCACTGTGGTATCCAACATTTCCCATTCCCTGCACACACACGCGTTTCCCTTTTACGCCAATGGGTAATCCAACTTTTTCCATAAGTGTGGGCATATTGCAAATTTCGGTAAGGCCATAAAAAACGCCTAAGCCGGTTGCTTCTTTTCTGCCACGCACACCGCCCTGCGTTACAGGCTTTCCTGTTACGCATCCTGCCGCGTCTATTTCTGCGGGATGCATAGCCACGTACGTATCAAGTATCCAGGCCATTTCTCTTTCCCCGGTTCCATAGTCAGGAGCAGGCACATCAATGCCCGGGCCTATAAAGTTTTTCTTGATCAGTTCGGCCGTATAGCGCCGGGTAATTTTTTCAAGCTCATAAGGTGTATAGTCCCGGGGACTTATCTTGATACCGCCCTTGGCTCCGCCAAACGGAACATTTACGATTGCGCATTTATAAGTCATCAACGCCGCCAGCGCCATTACTTCATCCTGGTTTACGGCATTGCTAAATCGTATGCCGCCTTTGCATGGTGTTTTATGATGTGAATGCTGAACACGATATGCCTCAAGAGTAACGATTTCACCATTTTCTCTTTTAATAGGGAATCGCATCTGGTACACGCTGTTGCATTGTTTTATCTGTTGAAGGATTCCGTTGTCCCAGGTAGTGAATACACTGGCTTTATCAAAACTTTTTTCTACGTTCTTAAAAAAACTATATTGGTTTTTTGCTGCCATAAAATTTATTTGTTAATTGCTTGATGAAGCTAAAACTATTTTCCGGAATAAAAAATTGCCCCTTCTTTGCGCTGTAGAATTCCAATGAAAAAGAAAAAACCTTTTTACTCCCACAGCGGGTTTGTCTGATGCAATTAAATAAGAACTTATAAAGATTTTTCTTTTTTCGAAACTTTTCTGTCTATTCTTAACAGGTAAAGAAAAAATACGATTAAAATAACAACGCATACAGCCATTACCACATAAATTTTATCATGGCTTCTCATCGTATCATCGATGGTAGTAGCGGAACTGTCTGCTACGGCTTGGGACCATGCAAAAGGAACAAGAAGAAAGCATATAACACTAAGGCCTACACGCTTTAAATTAATTTTACTCATGAATTACGTTTTTATTGGCCAGCAGGTATAACCGTATTTTTAAATTGCTAATCCATATCCCTAAGAGAAGCCAGCCGAAAACAGCAGGCCAAAAAATCATTTCCATTGTTGCATCAAGGCTACCACCGCCAAGCGCAGGGTTGCCCCCTCCTTTTGCACCTTCCATTCCACCGGGATGAAGAGATTGTACCATGCGTGGTACTATCATAATTAAAGGAATATAAATAAAGAAAGCGAAGATATTATACACCCCGGATATACGTGCTTTTTTATCAATATCATTCATAGAGCCTCTTAAAACCAGGTAGGCCATGTATATAAGAAGTGCTATTGCTACGCAAACCTGTTTTGGGTCATTACTCCAAAATTCACCCCAGGTATATTTTGCCCAGATAGAGCCGGTCGCCAGCCCCAACAATCCAAAGATGATTCCGGTTTTTGCCAGTTCAGATGCGTAAATATCATACCTGAGATTTTGGGTACGCAGATACGCGATAGAATAAACCAGGGAAAGCGACAATAGACCCATCTGCCCAAACCACATAGGAACGTGGAAGAAAAAGTTTCGGATGCTTTGATGGAGATTTCCTACCATAGGAACTCGAATCAGGAAGCCGGCAGTGAAAGTGAAACACAAGAACACCATACACAATATCTTCCACCATTTTAATTTCATCAACAAATTTTTGTGGTGCAAAATTAAGGATTTGGGATGGATTACGCAGCTTGTTGCGGATTTTTTTGGACACGAATAGATATGAATTGAGAACCGCACGATAGTCAGTGATTAAACAAATACCATTCATACCTATTTTTTAAAATAAATTTTTTATTATCTCTTTAGATCATAATGCGGGTTCAATTTCAAATAAGATGCCTTCATTTTTCTTATTTCACGCCTCACTAAAGTCGTTAACGTTGTATTAACGAGACCCGCTACTGGCCTACGTTACCTCCGATAATATTACGCTTATTTACGCCAAAAAAACGATCTATTTTTAGTCTCATTTCCTAACAATAAAATAAATTAATTATGAAAACGACAATCATTCCCCGCCTCAGTATCTTTCTTTTTTCCTTACTGACGCTGTCAAACGCGTTTGCCCAAAAAGAGTTTGCTTTTGCATCTTCTCACGGCTCGTATTTAAAAACGGATCCGGCCGGTGCATCTTCACTGGAGAAGGTTGCAGCAAATGAAAAGGTCACCAGGAAAATACAAAAGTATTTTAGCAAAAATCTTATCAACTCAAATGAGATCCGATGGGAAGAAGTTGGTGAAAATTTACTCGCCACAACAGTGAGTAATGATATAACAACAAGAACCTTATTTGATAAGAAAGGGCATTTCATCTACACAATTGATTATGCTTCGGAAAAAATATTACCGTCCTATATTAAAACGATGGTTATGAAGACTTATAAAAAGTATGAAATAATATCAGTTGCCAAAATATTAGAAGCAAATAGAAAAGTTTGGGTCATAATGCTTGACGGGAAAAATGACTTTGCTAACGTAAAGGTAGAAGATGGACAAATGGACGAAGTTGAATATTTTCAGAAAAGCCACTAAGCCTTCGTCCATAAAAAAGTAAAATAAATATGGATACATGCCTGGGCGATACTTTTATTTATCCGGATTTTGTGTTGACCTATTTTATATTTCAGGTGAAACGAAGAAGTTCTATGAAAAAAACATTTCTTAGTCCTTCCAAAGAAAAGGAAATAACACAACAGACAATACCACCACCAATATATCAAGGCCGATTAATAAAAGTGTAATCTGCAAAAGTGCTCCTTCCCTAAAAACCTCACCAAACGCGGATTTGGACAACCGAATTAATAATAGTAATTGAGGAATAATCAGAGGGAATCCAAGAATGGCCATGATAGCTGCGTTCTGATGCGCTTTAGCAGCAATAGCAGACATTAATGTAAAAACAAGACTCAGGCTCAATCCACCGAGGCATGCGATACCAATAAATTGTAATGGATTCATCACAGGATTGCCCAGTAAAACCCAGAACAAAATAAGACTTACCAGCACCATTAAAAGCATGATGACCGAGCTATAAATTAATTTGGAAATAATAAATTGTACCGGACTGGTGATCGTATAGAAATAAAGCATGCGGCCTTTGCTTTCCTGCATAAAACTTTTAGCCACTGCATTGATACACACAAACAATTGAATCATCCAGAAAAGCCCATCATAAACCGTACTTTCCGGCTGTCCCATTGCGAGGTACAATACAAAAATGGTAGAAGCTACATATAATAAGATTCCAAAAAAAGTATGCTGTTGCCGGAGTTCCAACAGAAAATCTTTTTTTAACAGAGTGATTATTTTTGACATCGAGAGAAGGTATAAGATATAAGTTATGAGTTATTGGGGATAAAGTTATGAGGTACCAGTTAGGCTTGTCTTGTTTAAAAATTTAATGGTTTGTTATCGGCAGCAATGAATCAATTACAAGTCTTTACAGTAAACAAACAAATAATCTCAAATCCTGATTAACTATTAACCAATTAACTAATTAACCAATTAACTTTTTAAAGCTGCACACACCCTGCATCTCGGTTCATAAATATCTTTCTCCCCCAACAACACCTGGCCCCCGGTTTTCACTTTTCGATAGCTCACATTGGCAATGTTGCCACAAACTACACAAATAGCGTGAAGCTTGGTAATATAATCCGCTATGGCAAGCAGGTTAGGCATTTGACCGAAAGGTCTACCCTGATAATCCATATCCAGCCCGGCGACAATCACTCTCATTCCTTTCAGCGCCAGCTTTTCACAAACTACTGTAATTTGGTCATCAAAAAACTGGGCCTCGTCAATGCCAACCACGTCAACGTTTTGCGCCAGCAAAAGTATGGTCTGCGAATTATCTATCGGGGTAGATTGTATTTTATTTGCATCGTGGCTTACTATTTTTTGTTCATCAAACCTTTTGTCAATTGATGGTTTAAAGATTTCCGCTTTGAGATTGGCTATCTCCACTCTCTTTAATCTGCGTATCAGTTCTTCCGTTTTTCCGCTAAACATACTTCCGCAAATAACCTCGATCCAGCCCCGCCTTTCTCCTTTGAAATTTGGTTCTATAAACATTTTTTGTATTTATTTTTAATTTTCAATTTGTAACTTAGCCACGATTTGCAAGGTTAAAATGATTTTTTGTTAAATCAAAAACAAAGATTTTTCCAGTATTTTTCAAAAACCCAGTTACATTATTAATATGGACCGAGTGTCAACTCTCCTGAAAAAATTACAAAAGCAACTTGACGAGAATTCATCTGTGGAATCTATGTTGCAAACCACCCAGATTTTACAGGCTGAGTTACTTAAAAAATCAGAAAAAAAAACGCCTCCGCCGCATCCACGAGTTTCAGTTTTGATGCCGACTGTTTTATATTCCCAAAAATTGAATATGTTCTCTGATGAGGTTTCTAATGAAGAAAAAGTAATAGAAGTGCTGCAGGTAGATGAAAAGGAAATAGAGGCAGAACTGGAAGAATTAAAAAAGAACGCAGAGATTGCAAACGCAAGAGGTTCACTCAACAGGCCGGTATTCATGTATGATCCTGAAGATTTACCTACCCTTTCCCACCAGGACCAACCGGAGAAAAAAATCTCACCCGATGAACTGTCTTTTGAATATCCCGAATCATTGAATGATCAGCTAAAAGAAACCAAAATAGAACTTTCCCAATCATTGACTTCCACGCCTATAAAAGATTTAAAAAAGGGAATTGGCGTGAACGATCGCTTTCTCTTCATCAACGAATTATTTCGCGGAGACGAGGCCATGTATGAACGAAGCATTAAAACCATTCAAAGTTTTTCTATTTATGCGGAGGCCGAATTCTGGATACGAAGAGAGTTAAAAATAAAAATCGGATGGCGCGATAATCATCCCATTGTGAAACAATTTGACCAGTTGGTAAAAAGAAGATTCTTGTAAAAACCCTATATTTCTTTAATCCTAATACAAAAAGCTTCCGTAAATATAAATCCCTTGTATTTCCTGGTTTACTGTAATTGAATTTTCGTAAAATTGACGGGATCGAAAATTTGTGTATTCAATCGTATATCTGCTTTCAATCCATAATATTTTTCTACTTGCACTAATTTATTATTGACATAAAAATATACCAGTGTTTCAGAAAATCCGCCGTTTAATTTTACATGATTTTCAAAAAGTGCTTCTTCTTTTTGCTTGTTTTCAAATTTAATCATTCGTACAAGATTATAATTTTCAGTATCGAACCATACCTGACTGACGGAATCTTCTTTTTTTTCAGCGCCTATTACGTAAACCTTTTTATCCTTCCAAACATCTTCATGAAACTTGCCGGGATCAAATCCAAAAGAGGCGATTTTGGAAACAGATTCTTCAAAAGGATAAAAGTACATTCCTCCTAATAAGAACAATAAATCATTGGGATAATAATTTGTTTTTATTTTCTTGCTGTTTCTGAAAATAACAGAAGAATCATTTTTAAAAATTATCGCATTGCCGCTGTCGGGATCTCCAAAATCTATACGAAAATTTTGTGGGAATTGAATATGCTCATGCCATGTTTCACTTCTTACAAGAGAATCATTTCTGTAAATTTCAGTGGTCTGATTAAAAAATAGTGTCTTATACCATTTACCGGCATATCTGTCATGCATCTTTTTTAAAACTACTTTTCCTGTTAATGGAGGCTTTATTCCGAAAGAAGAAACTACTATCGCAAAAAGGAATAAAATATTTTTCATGACATCTATATTAGAATTTTTTCAATCCTGCTTTTTATCTCCACCATCCATCAATAGGTTTGCACCGCCATCACGCATTAAGTCGTCCATATTTCTATCATTGTCAATAATTCCTTTTTCCTCGAGCATGCGCATGTCTTTCGCATCTCTTAAAAATTCGGAAGCGAAAATGAATTCATTTAATTTTTGATTTTTATTGAAGATAATTTCTTTATTATTTCCCTCCCATTCTTTAACGCCCTGGTAGAGATATAAAATATTTTCTCCTATCTCCATCACGCTATTCATATCGTGAGTGTTAATAACGGTCGTTATATTATTCTCGATAGTGATTTCATGAATTAACTGATCTATTACCATCGACGTTTGTGGATCGAGGCCAGAGTTAGGCTCATCACAAAATAAATATTTTGGTTTCAATACGATAGCCCTTGCGATACCTACACGTTTTTTCATGCCTCCGCTTATTTCCGCAGGAAATTTTTTATTGGTACCTTCCAATTCTACTCTTGCCAATACATCATTTACTCTTTCTATTTTTTTTTGCAGACTCCATTTAGTAAACATATCTAATGGAAATTGAATGTTCTGCTCTACAGTCATGCTGTCAAAGAGCGCCGAGCCCTGAAACAACATGCCGATTTGTTGCCTCAATTCTTTACGTTCTTCCTGCGCCATATGTGTCAAACTTTTCCCGTCAAAAATTATTTCACCTCCATCTACTTCAAAAAGACCTACCATACACTTTTGTAAAACGGTTTTGCCGCTACCACTGGTCCCTATAATAAGATTGGTCTTACCCGTTTCCATCACAGCACTTATATCTTTCAATATTTGTTTATGTTCAAACGATTTAGAAATATTCTTAATCTCGATCATACTAAATTTAATTTTCAGAGAATTTGCGCACTTTATAATAAAAAGAACGCAAGTATATAATCGGCAAACAAAATAACAACACAACTGGTAATAACTGCTGTGGTGCTTGCCCGTCCGATTTCCAGCGCACCGCCTTTTACATTGTAGCCGTAAAAACAAGAAACACTGCTTATAATAAATGCAAAGGTGTACGCTTTTACTAAAGCAAACCAGACATTTTTTGGGATGAAATCCCTGAGTAAACCCCTGTCATAAGTTTCAGTAGGCAAAATACCGCCAAGGCTTCCTGCCAGCCTGCCACCATAAATACCCAAGGCCATAGCCAGGATTACCAACAATGGGATCGTAATAAGTGCTCCTAAAATTTTGGGGGCTACCAAATAAGATTTTGTATTGATTCCCATAATTTCCAACGCATCAATTTGTTCACTTACCCTCATGTTTCCCAGTTCTCCGGCAATCTTACTTCCGACCACACCTGCCAGCACAATGCAGACTAAAGTAGGAGCAAATTCCAGTATAACGGTATCGCGAACCACCTGTGCGATTGTTTCTTTCTGAATCACCGGGCTCACAAGCTGGTAAGCTGTTTGTACGGCACTTACCGCACCCATAAAAACGGAAATCACTGTTACAATCCAGAGCGAACCCATGCCTATTTCCACCGATTGGTGCATCAGTTCTTTCCAGTACATTTTAAAATTTTCCGGCTTTGTGAACATGCCTTTCATCATCAAAATGTAGGCACCAATTGAGGAAAAAAGTTTCATCGTAGTTGCTTAAAGAATTATTTTATTGATTAATTCCGAACTCATTTCCGGGCTTTCCCCCATCTTCCTTTCGATGCTTCTTCGCTTTCGGTTTTTATTTCATTACATTTCAGTTGCGCATCTACTACAGCTATCAAAACCATGTTATAAATACTTCGTACCTGGCTTCCTAACTGAAGGATGTGAACAGGTTTATTAAGACCCAGTAAGATAGGACCGATGGCCTCAGCACCACCCACTTCCTGCAGCAGATTATAGCTAACATTCCCTGCAGCCAGGTTCGGAAAGATCAGCACATTGACATCTTTATCTATCAACTCACTGAATGGATAATTATCTTTTAATATTTCCTGGTTAAATGCTACATTGGCTTGCATTTCTCCACCTACCAGCAGCGAGGGCTGCTTTTGTTTTACAAGATCCCGGGCATGGGCTACTAACCTTGCTTCTGGCGAATTGCTGCTGCCAAAATTTGAATAACTTAACATAGCTATAACCGGGGTCATTCCAAAATTTCTAACTTCTTCCGCTACCATGATAGCAATATCTGCAAGTTCTTCAGCGGTAGGGTTAAAATTGACTGTGGTGTCCGCCAAAAATAACGGGCCTCTCTTAGTCATCATGATATACATTCCGGCTACCTTTGTGGAAGGCGTTTCGGTGCCGATCACTTGCAAGGCTGGCCTGATGGTATCGGGATAGTTTTTTGTCAGTCCCGAGATCATCGCATCTGCCTCACCTGTTTCTACCATCATGCAACCAAAATAATTCCGGTCGCGCATTGCTTTTTTAGCTTCATAGATGTTGTATCCTTTTCGCTGTCGTTTTGCAAAAAACAATTCGCCAAATTGAACTCGTTTTTCGTGGGTGTCATCGCTTTTTGGATCTATAATCCGCATGCCTGCAATTTCTATACCTGCTTCTTCGGCAATTTTTTTTATTTTTTCAACATTACCAAGCAAAATAGGAAAAGCGATTCCCTCGTCTTGCACCTGTTGCGCGGTTTTCAACACCTTTTGATTCTCTGCCTCTGCGAACACTACACGCTTTGGTTCTCTTCGAGCTTTCGCGTTCAACATTCGTAACAAATGATTATCAATTCCTAATCTTTCATTAAGCTCAACTGCGTACGCTTCCCAATCGGTGATTGGTTTCCTTGCCACACCACTTTCCATTGCTGCCTTTGCAACGGCGGGCGCCACATAAGTCAATAACCTGTTGTCCAGCGGTTTGGGAATTATATATTCAGGACCAAAGAAGATGTTTTTTTCATTGTACGCCATTGTAACAATATCGGGTACACGCGTTTTTGCTAATTCAGCTAACGCTTTTACTGCTGCCAGTTTCATGGGTTCATTTATCTGGGTTGCCCTCACATCCAACGCGCCCCTGAAGATATAGGGAAAGCCAAGCACATTGTTAACCTGGTTAGGGAAATCACTTCTTCCCGTGGCCATTATTACATCTTTACGTACGGCGATTGCTTTATCGTACGTGATCTCCGGGTCGGGATTAGCCATGGCAAAAACTATTGGATTCTTTGCCATGCTTTTTACCATTTCAGGAGTGACTACATCACCCACACTCAACCCAATAAAGACGTCCGCATTTTTCATTGCGGTTTCCAGTGTCATGTTTTTATTTTTAGTAGTCGCGAATACTTTCTTTCTCTCATCCAGTCCTTCGCGATCAGCATGAATTATCCCGGTTTTGTCGAATACCATAAAATTTTCCGGGACAGCGCCTAAAGCTACATATAGCTGAATACACGCCATAGCTGCAGCACCCGCACCATTCACTACAAATTTTACTTTATTGATTTTTTTCTTTTGAACTTCCAAGGCATTCAGCAAGGCAGCGGCACTAATGATGGCAGTGCCGTGCTGGTCATCGTGCATAACAGGAATGTTTAAACGTTCTCTCAGTTTTTGCTCGATGTAAAAACATTCCGGTGCTTTAATGTCTTCCAGGTTGATGCCACCAAAAGTAGGTTCCAGTGAAGCAACAATTTCTACAAATTTATCCGGATCTGTTTCATTAACCTCTATGTCAAAAACGTCTATATCAGCAAAGATTTTAAACAAAACACCTTTTCCTTCCATTACAGGTTTTCCGGCAACAGCGCCTATATTTCCAAGGCCCAGCACCGCGGTGCCGTTACTGATAACGCCGACCAGATTTCCTTTGGCCGTATATTGATAAGCCGTTTCGGGATTTGCTTCTATTTCGAGGCAAGGAATTGCCACACCCGGTGAATAGGCCAAAGAAAGGTCTCTTTGTGTTTTAGTGGCCTTTGTAGGAACTACTTCAATTTTACCGGGGCGCCCTTTTTGATGATAATCAAGGGCTTCCTGCTTACGAACAGTTTTTTGCATAGATGTTTTTTAAACGATAGGCCAAATGACGGTGATTGCATATTTTGAATAGTCAAAGATAGCTAATGTTGTTAATTCATTACATAGAAACACCAAGCCATGCCATAATGCCTACTCCATTTTCTATAGCGTCTTCATCAATATTGAACGTCGGAGTGTGTACTCCGGAAGTAATGTTCTCTTTAATATTACCAACTCCCAATCTGAAAAAGCATGCGGGAATAATATGGGAATAAAATGCAAAATCCTCAGCGCCCATGCGCATTTCAGTTTGTTCCACATTGCCAGTTCCTACAAACTCCTCAGCTTTTCGTTTAGCGGTTTCAGTTAATTCGATATTGTTCAAAACAAAAGGATAACCCACATCGATTTTTACGTCAATATCAGCTCCCGAAATCTTCCCTGTTTCAATACAAATATTTTTTATAAGGTTGTGCGCTTTAAATCGCCATTCCTCATTCATAGCCCTGAAAGTGCCCATAAGCTTTACCTCCGACGGAATTACGTTCGTAGTGTTACCTCCCTGAAATGAAGTTATCGAAAGTACTGAAGGGTTAAAAGGGTTATTCATCCTGCTAAGTAGTTGTTGAAGATTGACTACTAATTGCGAAGCAGCAAGGATCGTATCAGTTGTAAGATGAGGGGCAGCTGCATGGCCACCTTTACCTTTTACAGAAATATAAATCTCATCAGCACTTGCCATTACCATTCCACCACGAAAACTTAATTTACCTACTTCAAGTCCGGGATGAACATGTAAGCCGAAAATGGATTTCGGTTTAGGATTCTCCAGCACACCTTCCTTAATCAAAAGACTCGCGCCTCCGGGATTCTTTTCTTCACCGGGTTGAAAGATCAGCTTAATAGTTCCTTCCCAATCATTTTTTAATTCGTTCAGAATTTTCGCAGCGCCAAGTAAACATGACGTATGTACATCATGGCCACAGGCATGCATTACACCTTCGTTTAATGATTTATATTCTATTTGGTTTTGCTCTGCGATCGGAAGTGCATCCATGTCTGCCCGCAACGCAATCACTTTTTTATCATGATTTTTTCCTTTCAGGATTCCTATGACACCAGTTGTAGCCATCACTTCAAAATCAATTCCCCATTCTGTTAGTTTCCCTTGTACAAATTTTGACGTTTCAAATTCTTTATAGCTCAACTCAGGATGCTTATGGAGATGGCGGCGGATTTCGATAAATTCTTCAGAATATAATTTTGCCAGCTCTTTTATTTTTTCTTTCAACATTTTTTGTAGAAATTATTATTTGGCCAAATGTAAAGAGAGTTTACGGTTATAATAAATTTGAAAATTATGAAATGGCGTTAATCAAGGCTTAGAACGAAAATTCAAAAGAAAGCGTACTCGAAAGCCGGTTAGACATTAATTCATATTGTAGAACGAAGGATTTATTTTTTTCCAAACCCAGCCATTTTCCCCATGGGCATTTTATTCATTGTTTTCATCATCGCTTTCATTTGGTCAAATTGCTTGATAAATTGATTTACCTCAGCAATATCTTTTCCGCTTCCTTTGGCAATGCGTTGTTTGCGACTCGGGTTGATTAAATCCGGATTGCGTCGCTCGACCAGGGTCATTGAATTGATCATGGCTTCGATTCCCTTAAACGCATCATCATTAATATCAATGTCCTTTATTTGTTTGCCTACGCCAGGTATCATTCCCATCAGGTCTTTCAGGTTTCCCATCTTTTTTATTTGCTGGAGCTGTGTTTTAAAATCTTCAAAATCGAATTGATTTTTTCGAATTTTCTTTTCCAATTTTGCGGCCTGAGCTTCATCAAATTGTTCCTGTGCTTTTTCAACAAGGCTTACAATATCGCCCATCCCCAAAATTCTTTGTGCCATACGCTCTGGATAAAACACGTCCAGCGTTTCCATTTTTTCGCCGCTGCTTACAAACTTAATCGGTTTGTTCACCGTATATTTTATGGAAATAGCTGCTCCGCCCCGGGTGTCTCCATCCAATTTGGTAAGTACAACGCCAGTATAATTTAAGCGCTGATTAAACGCGGCAGCGGTATTTACTGCATCCTGACCGGTCATGCTATCTACCACGAAGAGGATTTCTTTTGGGTTTAAAGCATGCTTGACATTTGCCACTTCGGTCATCATTACTTCGTCTATGGCTAACCGTCCGGCGGTATCTATAATAACTACATTTTTGTTCTTTGACTTAGCTTCTTTGATCGCGTTTTGGGCTATCTCCACTACATTTTTGTTTTCGGGCTCGCTGTAAACCTCTACATTTATCTGGTCACCCAATACTTTTAACTGCTCGATAGCCGCCGGACGATAAACGTCTCCTGCAACCAATAAAGGAGATTTTCCCTTTTTTGTTTTAAGATAATTAGCAAGTTTCCCACTAAAAGTGGTTTTACCGCTTCCCTGTAAACCTGCAATTAAAATAACAGCAGGATTGCCGTTCAGATCCAGATCCGTTTCGACGCCACCCATTAAACCGGCGAGTTCATCCTTTACTATTTTCACCATTAACTGACCGGGACTTACGGCATTAATTACTTTTTCGCCTGTTGCTTTATCTCTGATACTATCAGTAAATTCTTTGGCAATTTTATAGTTTACGTCCGCATCTACCAGGGCGCGCCGAATATCTTTTACAGTTGATGCTATATTTAGTTCTGTAATTCTTCCATGACCTTTCAGATTCTTAAAGGCGGTATCTAACCGGTCGCTTAACGATTCAAACATATTATTGAAAATTTCTTTAAGATAAAAAAAGTGAATATTTTATATTCACTTAATTCTGCAAATTTAAGAAATTTTGGAGGGAATTTTAAGAAGGAAATTTCCAATAGGGCAACTCGAATCAGAAGTATCTAAGTCAAAATATGCGAAACATTATTTTATATGATTCTTCAAATAAAATAGCCACAGACCACATCAACTTGTTGTTCTTAAAACCTTTGTGATTAAACTTTTTTAGAGTTTGTTAGACTCATTCAATAGTAAACCAACTTTTACTAAAGATTTTTATTTTTATACAAAGATTCAGTGGTCTGTGGCTAAAAAATTAAGCCGAAGCTTTGCCTCCAATTAATAGAAGTTCATTTACATGTACCTCAGT